>JAQBFL010000245.1:0-4139 GCA_032123415.1 bacterium
CACTCGCGGCGGCGCCGTTCTTCTGGTTCGCCGCGATCGAAAACACCGGCGCGCCGTGCAAACGGCACACGGCCGCGGCCAGCTCCCAGGAGCCCATGTGCGGCAGGACGATCACCGCGCCGCGCCCGGTCCGGCTTTGACCCTGCAATAGACCGATCGTGTGCTCGCCTTCGATGACGTTCCTCGCCCAACCGCTGCTCAGGCGCGGAATGCGCGCCATGTCGATGCCCGAAAACACGATATTGCGCCAGGAGAGCCAGGCGATCCGCCTTGCGCGGCGCCTCCCCAGCTCAGGGCCGTAAACCTGCTCGACCCGTCGCCGCGCCTCGCGCCGACGGGCCGGCATGCACAGGTAGAACGCACGGGCCGCCAGCCATCCCAGCGGCAGCGCCGCCCGGTAGGGCAGCCGCGTCAGCGGCCACATCAACGCCCTCACCACAGCGTACTCCAGCACATGACGCCACCGCGGCCGGCTCATGGCAGTTTCCCTCCCCGGACAAGGTTCAGTAGCGGGCTCTGCGTCATGGCGATCGCCTTTACGGGGCACACCTCCATGCAACAGCAACAACCGATGCACAACCGGGTATCGAGCGCCGGCGGAACCTTCGGCCGCGCGGCGGCGCCGCCGTCCGCCCACGCCAACGCCCCGACCGGGCACGCCTCGATGCAGCGCCCGCACCGCACGCACGCTTCGCCGACCTTCGGCCTGATCCATAGCAGCGGCCGCAGCCCACGCACGAGCCCGCCCGGAATCAACCGCAGCGGCAGCGCGCGCGGCAGCTTGAACGCACGCGGGCGAACGTCGGCGGGCGAAGCCAGCGGATAGCCCGGAACACCGCCGCCCGCGTCCAGGTACGCGACGTCCCGCACGCGAATTCCCAGAATGTCACACAACGCCACGTCAACGGACTGCGCATCCTCCCCCACCGCCAGGAACCCGAGCTGTACCGCCGTCCCCGCGGACGGCCCGTCGCCCTCCATGCCCACCACGCCGTCCGCCACGTGCAGCGCGGCGGGAACGGCCGCGCACACGCGACGCAGCAGCCCGGCGAATTCCCTGACGGACGGATGGCGGCCGTGCAACATCGTCTTCTGGTACCCTGGAATCGCGCCGTAGAGATTCTTCACAGCTCCCGTCAGCAGGGTAAGGGCGTGCGTCTTGACCTTGGGCACGTTGATGACCACGTCGGCGTCCAGCAGCGGCCGCGCCACACTGAAGCGGTACCCGTCCACCGCCACCGGCACGCTGCCGGCTTCCTCAAGATTGACCAGCGGAACCCCCTCCTCGTCGCATAGCCGCCGGAACCCCGTGCGGTCCCACACGCGTTCGAGCTTCGCCGAGGATGCCGGACTGTCGCCGACCGAAGGCCTGCCCCCGCAATCGCGAACGAGGCGCACGAGCTGTCGAACCACTTCGGGGTGCGTCGTCACCGCCTGCTCGGGGGCGCGGTCGGTCAGCAGGTTGGGCTTGATGAACACGGTCTGCCCCGCCGACACGAACTTTCCCGCGCCGCCCAGCGCATCGAACGCCTCGATCAGGGCCCGGGAAACGTTCGCCGGCGCATAGTCCGCGCAACGGGCGATGGCCACGGGCTTCATCAAGCTTCCCGGAATATTTCGTACGTGCATGATTGCCCGTCCGCCCGGCGTATGATCTTCACGGAAATGACGCCGTCGGAATCGCACGTGTAGATTTCCTCGACGGGACAGTTCCACAGGTCGGCGCGGGGGGCGACATCCCGCGGCGCGAGGCTGGAACCGACGGGCACCGCGGGGTCGTACGGAAAGAGCACATCGCTCCACGTGCGCACGCCCCCGGCGGGCTGCCCGTCGCCGCCCGTCGATACGCATTCGAGATACCGCAAGTGCCCGACGCTGTGGCGCGGCGTGTAGACCACCTCGTGCCGCAGGGGCGGCTCGCCCGGCGCAGGCAACGGCGTCCCGGCCGGAAAGACCGGCGAGAACACTTCGCGTGTTCCTTCGTCCGCCAGCCGCACCACGCCGAAGGTTCGGGACAGGATGTCGTGCAGCCTCAGGTTCTCGGAGCACTGGATCGCCGCGCCCATGGCCGCCGAGGTGAAAGGCTTGTCCGTGATGACGCGCGGCGTCCTGGGAAAATGCTCCGCGAGCAACGTCGAGACGGAGGGCAGCTTCGAGGCCCCGCCCACCAGGTAGATCGCGTCCAGATCATGACGCCCCACTCCCGCCTGGCGGGCGATTCCACCCTCCAGTAGCGCGTGCAAGGACTCGATCGCGGGAATGAGCAGTTCACGGGTCCGAGCCAGGTAGTCGTCCGCTTTGATGGAGACAATCCTCCCGCCGGGAAGGCACAGGTCGTCGGTCGCCACCGTCAGGTTCCGGACGCCCCCCGCACTGATGCCCTCTTTCTGCCGACAGGCGTGCAGGAGCAGCAGCGTGCGCTGGAAGACGGTGAGCGCGTCGAAATCCAGGCCCAGCGCCTCCGCGAAAAGCCTCGCCAGCAGGGCGTCGAAATCGTCGCCCCCCAGGCTCTCGACCCCCGCCGTGGCCAGAACGGTGTAGCTCCGCCCCTCGATGCGCATGAGCGACATATCCAGCGTGCCGCCGCCCAGGTCGAAAATCAGCACCGTGGAGCGCAGCCGCCGCGCCGCCGCGCGGTTGCCTCGCGCCGCGCGATCCGCATACTCGATCGACGAAGCCACCGGCTCGCTCAACGCCGCAAGCACCCGGAAGCCGGCATCCCGGAACGCCTGGCGCGTCACGTGTCGTTGCGCCCCATTGGCATGCGCCGGCCACGAGATAACCGCATCGACGCCGTCCGATCCGACTCCCGGAAGCCCGGAGCGGCCGATGGATTCGCGCACCGCGCGCAGGAACTCCGTCAGCAGCCCCTTGAGATCCAACCCCCCTGGCGCCGCGTCCTCCATGACCCTGCGCCCCTCGGCATAGTCCCGCGTCGCCCGCTTCAGCGAACGGATCATCGCGTAACGCTCCTCGGCGCCCGGCCGCGCCAAACACCGTTCGGCGTCGGCGCCGAAGACCGGCCGGTTTGTCACGCGGTCATACACGATCATCGACGGGAATGTGTCGCGAATGACGGGGCCGATCGCCGTCTCGCTGACGTGCGGCACCACGGGGTAATGCCCGCGGTCGCTCGCCACGACCACCGTGTTCGTCGTCCCATAGTCAATGCCGACACGCGCCACGTCAGGCCCTCCCGGCGACCGCTACCACGGCCTTGGCCAGTACCGCGCCGCGCGCCGACCGGAACCCCGGCAGCAGGCTCGCCACGATCGTTCCCGCCGGAACATCCGCCCGCGGCACTTCCTCGGCGGGGCTGTGGATCAGCGGGTCGAAGTAATCCATGGGCGAGGCCTCGAAGCGGATCGCACCCATCTCGACCAGAAGGCTGTCGAGTTCGGACCGCAACTCGTCTGGAACGACATTTCCCGCCCTCGTCCGGCCGAGCATGGCGGCCAGCCGCTTCATCACCGCCTCGCCCCGCCGCTCGATCGCGTCGGCCAGAACTCGCCGCAGCGCGTCGACATCGTCCTCGCCCGCCTTCCCGCGGACCGGAGCGGGGGTCAACAGCATCTCCACCCGCTGCACGGCAGCCAGGATCTCGGCCCACGGCGCCGGTGCGGCGGCCGCCTTGGTCGTATTCCCCGGCTTCGGAGCGCGCCCCGCCTGCTTTGCGGAGACCGCCGGCCTGGCCGGCGCCTTCGCCGGAACCCTCGCGGGTGACGACTTGCTCTTCCGCGCCGCGACGGGCGATTTTCGCTTCGACGATACGGTTGCCATGGCGATCTTCCCTCCTGCCGACTTCTCCTCGTCACACGCAAGTTACCAGATCGGGGCCGCCAAGGCAACACCGCCCAGGGCCCGGCGGTTCCGAATATCGGGCATGCGGATCGTGCATATCGCCGCGCTCGTGCGCGAAGGGAATGAAGGTATTTCGCGGCCCGATCAATCCACATTGCAGCCCTGCAGGTGATCAACGGCTCGCCCTCAACAGGTCGGGACAAACCTTGCGCACCGTTCCCGCTGCGGTAACCGTTCACGGGGCAGCAAACCCCCGGATTCTCTTCAACATCCAATATCCAACAAGGAATATCCAATGACCAAGTGCGAGCGAACAGAGAATGTCAAGTCCTTCGGCC
>JAQBFL010000246.1:0-3018 GCA_032123415.1 bacterium
CGGGCGGGAGACTCCGGCTGCAAGAGGTCGAAAAGCCCGAGCAGGGGGCGGGAGCATAGCGACCATCGAAAGCGCGCGGCGTTGGCGCGGGCGGCTTGGGAAAGGCGGTTCCATAGCTCAGCGTCACGCATGAGGCGATTCAAGGCGCGGGCGGCCTCTCCCGCGTTCCGGGGGTCGACGAAGATTCCGCCTTCGCCGCAGATCTCGGGGATGGCGCAGCAGTCGGAACTGACCACCGGGGTTCCGAAGGCCTGGGCCTCCACGGCGGGGATGCCGAACGATTCGCAGCGGCTCAGCAGGCAGAACGCGCCTGACGAGGCGTAAAGCGAGTGCAGTTCGGAATCCGGCACGTGGCCGGCGAAGCGCACGCAGTCTGAAAGTCCGAGCTGCGCCACGCGGCGGCGCACCGACAGCTCGTGCCCGCGGTCCGGCCAGCCACCGACCAGCACCAGGCTTCCGGCCCATCCGCTTTGGGCGCGCAACAGCGCGACGGCCTCGACCAGCGTGGCGGCGCCCTTGTGCGGCGCCATGGCCGAGACGCTGACGATCCGGTCTCGCACGCGGGGCACGCCGGAGCGCGCGGCGGCCGCGTGGGTCTCGTCGGATATGGCCTGGTACACGACAAGCTCATGCGCGGGCGCGCCGCCGGCGTTCCGGCAGTAGGCCTCGCGCATGTACCGTGAGTTGAAGATCATCAAGGCGGCCTTGTGAACGGCGTGGCGGTAGGCCCGGCGCTGGATCGCGGCCTTGACCCGCTCCGCTGGCGACCGTTCGATGTCGTCGACGAGGCACCAGGGGTTCTGACAGAAGGCGACCTGGGGGATGCGCACCGTGGGTGTGATGACGCCCGCCGGCGAGAAGATCGCCTGCGCCTGGACACGGCGAACCAGACCGGGGAGGGCCGCGCATTCCCACACCGCGCGCGGCAGCCAGGACGCCGTGAAGGCCGGCGCCTCAACCAAGTCCACCAAAGCCCCCAACTCGTTTCCAAGGCCGGCATTGCCGCGATGAGTCAGCACCGTCAGTCGATGCGGCGGGGCGGCCGCGCGGAGCAGCTCGGACAGGTGGCCGATCAGGACATGTCGGCCGCTCTGGTTGGTGACCGACAGCGCGTTAATCAGCAGGTTCATCGCGCGCGTGACTCCTGGCGCGAAAACGCCTCGGTGTAGGCTGCCGCGAGGCCGGCGGCCATGTTTTCCAGCGAGAAGCGGCGGGCGTGCAGCGCGCCCAGGCGCCGCAAGCGGTCGCGCAGCGATGGGTCGGCTGTCAGGGCGCGGCAGTGCGATGCCAGGGCGGGCACGTCGTTGGGCTCGGCCATCAGCGCCGCGCCGCCGGCGGTTTCGGGCAGCGAACCCGCGTTCGAGCATACCACGGGGCAGCCGCAGGCCATGGCCTCGACGACGGGCCAGCCGAAGCCCTCGTAGAGGCTCGGGAAGAGTAGGATGCCCGAGGCGCGGTAGAGTTCGATCAGGGCCTGGTCGGATGCGGCGGGGCGGATCGTGACGCGCGAGGCCAGGTCTCGGCCCTCCAGCAAGCGGCGCTCGGCGGCGCCGAGCGGGCTGCCGACCAGGGTGAGCCGCCAGGGGGCCGCATCGGCCAGAGAGGCGAAGACTTCGAGGACGGCGTGCCGGTTCTTGTAGAAGCCCGCGTGGCCGACGTGAAGGAGGCTAAAGGGATCGGCCTCGCCGGCATGGTCGGCGGACGAGACGAAGGCCGGATCCAGCGCGGGCGGGACGACGGTGATGCGTGAGCCGGGGGCGCCGGCGCGCACGGCGTCGGCGCGCGTGGATGCGGAGACCGCGACGATGTGGGCCGCACGGGGGATCTGCCTCAGTCCGGCGCGCACCAGCGCGCGGGCGAGTGATGACGGCGGACGGACGCCGACGAAGCGGCCGGACATTTGCAGCCACGGGATCATGTCGTGCAAGGTCAGGATCGCGCGTCGGACGGGCAGGGCGCGGATCAGGTGGGCGTGGCTACCGTCGAGAATATGGAAGAGGTCGGCCGGCTGTAGAGCCGCCCGTCGGCAGGACCGCCACATCCATGCGTGGTTGAGCCACGTGGCGGCGGCGCGCGGACGCAGGGCATTCGACAAGGCGGCGGGCATGGCCACCGGGACGTGGACAACATCCATGCCCGGCGCATGGGTTTGCATGGCGCGCAGCACGAGGGTACGGTAGCGAGTCATGCTGCCCGCGCTGCCGGCGATGGAGGTATCGATCAGCGCGACTCTCACGGCGGCGCGGCCTCCGCGGGCGGGGCGGGCGCGGCGGGTGGATCGATCGTCGCGGGCCGTCGAGTTCGTACGGCGGCGAGCAGGATGCCCGTCAGCAACGAAAGAAACGTTGCGATGAACGGGTCGCCGAAGAGCTGGGCGGACACCATGCCCATGGCGCCGTTGGCGATCAGGATCGATGTCAGTCCCGCCAACGTGGGATAGAGCGGCGTATCCGACATCCGGCGCAGAATGTCCAGCACGTGTCCCAGAAGGGCGCCCGCAAGGATGATGAACCCGATCAGGCCGGGCACGCCGAGTTCCGCCATCAGTTTGCCCGGTCCGCTTTCCTGCCAGGTGCGGGGGCGATCGACGACAATATGCTGCGTGCCCTGGGTCGCCATGCCGAGTCCGTAACCGAAGAAGCCGGCCTGCTTGTAGGTTCCGATGATGGCATCGAAACCGTGTACGCGCATGTCGTCGCGCGCGGTGTCGAGCGTGGTGAGATAGAAGCGTTCGCGCGCTGTGCTCTCACCGAGGGTCTGGTAAACCTGGAAACCGACGACGCCGATGGCAAGGCATGCCACGACGAGCCACCCCAGATGCCGCAAGCGGCCGTGCCGCAGGCTGATGGCAATGTGGGACGCGAAAAAGACGACCAGCATGGCGACCATTTTACGGCGTCCGCACAGCGTCACGCCCAGAACTCCCACGGACGCGCTTGCGAGCCACAGCAAGCGCCACCACCCCGCGTGGCGGGCCGCCATGACGAAGGCCAGCATGACCAGCATGGCGGCATGCCA
>JAQBFL010000247.1:0-3386 GCA_032123415.1 bacterium
CACAAACAAAAGCGTGGGAGCGGTACACGTCGAGATTCCCCGGGAATTCCTGGACATGCTTCGAGAGCCCTAGAAACTCCGATGAAAGTGTCATAAACACCAATAGCCCCGGCGATCCGTCTGTCTGGCTACAGACCAGACCTAGAAAGTAGAAAGTAATTGCCCGAGGCGGTGGGGATGTGGGACGGGGCGGGGAAGAAGTGATGAGTGGGGAGTGCCGAGTGCCCCGAATCTGGATCGGGGCCCCGGGAGATACGGGGCCGAGTGGGGAGGGGTCGGTCGGGTAGTCGGGCGCTTTGCTCGCGTCATTCCTGGCAAGGCTGCGGAGTCCGGCTTCGCTTGCAAGCTCAGATTTCCTGATCTCGGCTAGGAAAGCGGGGGTATTTTCGGAAAGTGAGTTGGCACCGTTTGGGTGGTGACAGAGGGAACGGCATGACGGATTCTTCGGGTGTCAAAAAAGGACCGAAGAGGAGTATCCGCCATGCCGCAGTTGTTATTGCAGGGATTTCCGGACGGTGCAAGTCCGATTAACGCGACGGTCCGGGTGCTGAAGAAGGACAAGCATCTGACGTATTTCGTGGGGGAGGACAACTACTGCTCGCACGCGGAGGACGATCTGGCCGGGTTTCGATGGGCGCTGGCGACGTTGATGGCCAATGGCCATGTGCGTCCGTGCGAGGTGGAAGCGTCGTCGTTGAAGGTGCCGCATCGGACGCTGATGAGATGGGGTCGGCAATGGTCCGAGCAGGGGCCAGGCTCGTTCTATAGGCCTGCGGCGCGGCGCGGCGGGGTGGCGATGACCCCGGGGAACGTCGTGGAATGCGGGCGGCTCTTGAGTGAAGGCGTCGGCGTATCGGAGGTGGCTCGTCGCGTGGGGGTGGGCGACTCGACGTTGCGCAAGGCGATCCGCAGTGGACGGGTGACGAAGTCGGAGCGGACGACGGGAGTGCCCCCATCGGAGGGGAGTACCAAGTCCGCACGCGGGCGACAGGATGCGCACGCGGCCGAGGGCATGGGGACCGCCTGTACGCGGGCCAACGATCGCATGGCGGCGGCGCTGGGCTTGATCCACGGGGCGTCGGCGCGGTTTGAGCGGTGTCAGGACGTGCTGATGGGGGGCCTGCTGGTGGGGTTGCCTGTGCTGTGCGCCAACGGCCTGCTGAGCGGCTTGAAAAAGCATCTGTCGTTGCCGGAGGGGTTCTACCGGGCGATGCATATCCTGATGGTGTTGGGGTTCATGGCGTTGGGACGCATCCGCCGGCCCGAGCAACTTCGGCACCAGCCTCCCGGAGAGTTCGGCAAGGTGGTCGGACTGGATCGGGTGCCGGAGGTGAGGACCTTGCGCGAGAAGATCGCGGCGATGGCCGAGCAGGGAACGCCCGGCGAATGGATGAAGGAACTCTCGCGTTCGTGGATGGAGGCCGAGCCTGAGGAAGCCGGGTATCTCTATGTGGATGGGCATGTTCGAGTGTATCATGGGGATTGCGCCGTGTTGCCCCGGCGATACGTGTCGCGCCAGCGACTGTGCCTGAGAGGCACCACGGACTACTGGGTCAACGATGCCCTGGGCCGTCCCTTCTTCGTGGTGTCCAAGGCCGTGACCGAGGGACTGGCGGCGACACTGATCGAGGACCTCGTTCCCGAGTTGCTCACGAGCGTTCCCCGTCAGCCCTCTGAGTCGAGCCTGGCCGCCGATCCACTGCTGCATCGGTTTGTGGTGATCTTCGACCGGGAGGGGGCGACGTACCGACTGTTCGCGGACCTTTGGAAAGAACGGATCGCGGCCATCACCTACCGCAAGGCCGTCGCCGATCAGTGGCCGGAAAGCGAGTTTCACGAGGTGGAGGTGCCGATGCCCGGGGGAGCTTCCACGCGCATGAAACTCGCCTCCCGGCTGACGACCTTGTCCGCCGGGACGGAGTCGATGCCGGTGTTGGAGGTTCGCCGCCTGACCCAGACCGGCCACCAGACCGCCATTATCACCAGCGCCCGGCAGTTGAGCGTCCTGGCGGTCGCCGGACGGATGTTCTCGCGATGGTGCCAGGAGAACTACTTCGGGTACATGATGCAACACTATGACATTGATGGACTTGTGCAGTACGGAGTGGACGAGCTTCCTGGCACCACGGAGGTCATCAACCCCGCCTGGAGGGCACTGGACAAGGCGGTAAAAGAGAGCGTCAAGAAGCTTCGCAGGCTTCAAGCCGACGTGGGCGCACGGTATCTGGAAAACGACGGAGCCGACATCCATGCCAGCGCCGAACGCCGGCAGGATATCCAAGCCTTGGAAACCGATACAGACGTGTTGCGCATCCAGCGAAAGAACACCCCTCGAAAAGTCCCGCTGGCCTCCTTGCCTGACGGACAACGACCCCAGCAACTGACTCCCATGGGGAAGGTGCTGACCGACACCGTGAAAATGATCGCCTACCGTGCCGAGACCGCGTTGGTCGCGCTCCTACGCCCTCATTTGGCCAAAGAAGACGAGGCGCGTGCCTTGATCCGCGAACTCCTCGTGTCCTCCGCGGATCTCGACCCCAACGAAGCGGAAGGCACCTTGACCGTCCGCATCCATCGGATGGCCTGCCCCGCTCACGACACCGCCGTCGCCGCGCTCCTCGATGAACTCACCTCCGCCGCTTTCCACCACCCGGAAACCAACGCGAGGCTCATCTACCAACTCGCCTGAAACCCAAAACTGTGCCAACTCATTTTCCGGCGAGATCAGGAAATCTGAACCTAGGGGAGGGGGGGGAGGAACTACGAAACACGCGAAAATCGCGAAAAAAGACGTGAATGCCGGGCTTTGGGTCGGCGCGTTTGCTCAGGTGGACCGGGCACTCCGTGCACGGTCGTGCAGGGTGGGCGCTGGACTGCCAGTGCATCGGTGCTCCGCACACCGTGGCACGTTCCACTCGCCGGGCTGGACGACCGTGCACGGAGTGCCCGGTCCACCCTGCGGCATGGCCCCAAGTCCTCACCAGCCACCTTGCTTAAGTTGACGCACATGCGAAGCTTCGGGGCGTGGTGGAGAGACGCGACGGGGGCGTCGCGTCTACCAGACTCCGCATCCCCACGGTCTCTCTGCAGCACTACCAGACGGCACATGCGCCGTCAATGGGGCGATTACACCCCTACGGAACTGCCATGCGCCCATGGGCGGCTATGGCCTTTTCGCTTGGCCCTCCTCAATCTGGTCCGCGCTCACGGAGCGCGGCTACAGTCCAGCCGCCTGACTGCCTCACCAGAAACGCCGTTCCCCAATCGGCACTCGGCATTCGCCACTCGCCAGAACCGGACGCGGCACCGGCAAGTTCGTACGTCCGGACTTGGCATTAACCTCTTTCTGCCCAACATGTTGCTACTGCACTATTTTGCGAGCCTCC
>JAQBFL010000248.1:0-6343 GCA_032123415.1 bacterium
GAACGCACTTTGGCGGACATTGCCCGTCAGCTCACCTCAATGTTGAGTGTTGAGACGTGACCCCGATTAGTACGCTATCCCAATCGGCCGGAAAGAAATGGCTTGCGCCGCAAGACGGGTATCCGTACGGTGTACATATGAAGGAAGTGCGCTTCGAGTGGGATGAGGCGAAGAACCGGGAGAACCGGCGCAAACACAAGGTTTCGTTTGAGGAAGCGCAGACCGTCTTTCTCGACGAGAGCGCCGTTCGCTTCTTCGACCCCGACCATTCGGCGGATGAAGACCGATTTCTGATGCTGGGCATCAGTTTCCGGTTGCGGGTGCTGGTTGTCTGCCACTGCTTCCGTGTGAGCGACAGCGTCATCCGCATCATCTCGGCACGCAAGGCCGACAGAACAGAAGAGACCGACTACTGGAATGTGAGGTGACGCCATGAGAGAACACTACGAGTTCGGCAAGATGAAGGGAGAACGGAACCCTTACGTCAAGGCGCTCAAGCAGCCGATCACGATGCGTTTGGACAAGGCCACGGTGGCCTACTTCAAGTCGCTCGCGACAGAACTGGGTATGCCATACCAGAATCTCATCAACCTCTACCTGCGGGACTGTGCCCTGAACCACAAGAAGCTTGAACTGAAGTGGGCATCATGAGGTGGCCGAACCAGCGAATCCAGCCTATCGCCGGGAAGCCCGGCTCAGGCTGATTTGCAAGAGCCTCGATTGAAACGCGCGCGAAAGCCATTGCGCGCCTCGGGGCTTTGTGCCATACTCCCGCCTTTCGTTCGACACGGCAACACATCAGCATGAGGAACGGTGCGTCATGAAAGGTATTCCCGTCCAGAACGTCAGGAATTTCGCTTTCTTCGGTCACACGGGCAGCGGCAAGACGGCGCTTGTCGATGCCCTGTTGTTCAAGCTGGGGCTCAATGACCGCCTGGGCTCCGTGGACGCCGGCTCCAGCATGGCGGACTATACCGAGACCGAGAAGACCCGCAAGATCAGCATTACCGCCAAGCCGTTTCAGGGGAGCTACAAGACCGCGTCCGGCGCGACGATCGGATTGACGTTCATCGATACGCCGGGGTACATGGATTTCCACGGTCAGGTTGTGGCGGCCGCTCACGTATGCGACACGGGCGTGCTCGTCGTCGACGCCATCGCGGGCGTCCAGGTCGGCACGCGCCGCGCCTGGAAATGCCTGGCTGAGCAAGGCGTCAAACCGCGCGCCGTCGTCATCACCGGACTGGACCGCGATAACAGCTCGTTCGACGCCGCCGTCGAGGCGATCCGGTCGGCCTTCGGCAAGGGCTGCGCGCCCGTCACGCTGCCGTTGCCCGGCCTGAGCGGCGTCGTGGACGTGCTGGCGGGGACCGCTGTTCCGGCGGCGATGGCCGATGCCGCGCAGGAAGCGCGCAATGCGTTGATCGAGATGGCCGCGGAAACCGATGACACGCTGATCGAGAAGTTCCTTGCGGGCGAGCCACTGAGCGATGAAGAGGCGTCGAAGGGCCTGGTCAACGCCGTCACCCAGGGCGCCCTCATTCCGGTCTTCGCCTGCGTCGCATCGAAGGGCGTCGGCATCGGCGAATTCCTCGAAGGCGCGGTGCGCCTGTTCCCCAGCCCTCTGGCCCGCGAGCGCACGGACACGGAAGGCAAGGCCATCGATCCGTCGCAGACCGCTCCGTTCGTCGGTTTCGTCTGGCGTTCGGTCAACGACGCCTTCGTCGGACAGCTCAGTTTCCTGCGCGTCTTCGGCGGGACGATCCGCGCCGACTCGGAGGCGGCCAACTCCACCCGCAAGCAGAACGAGCGCATCGCGGCCGTGATGACCCTCAACGGCAAGAAGCAGGCGCCGATCGAAGAGGCCTCGGCCGGCGATATCGTGGCGATCGCGAAGCTCAAGGCCACGCACGTCAACGACACCTTGTGCGCCGCGGGCGCCGCCATACAAAGCGCGCCGATCCGCTTCCCGAACCCCGTCATGTTCATGGCCGTCACGGCGCAGACCCAGGCGGACGAGGACAAGATCGGCGTCGCCCTCGCGCGCGTCTGCGAGGAGGACCCGACCCTGCACGTCGACCGCAACAAGGAGACCAAGCAGATGGTGCTCCAGGGGCTGGGCGACGTTCACCTCGATGTGGCCGTCGAACAGATGCGCATCCGCAGCAACGTCAAGGTCGACCTCAGCACGCCCAAGGTGCCCTACCGCGAAACGGTCACCGGCAGGGGCGAGGGGCATTACAAGCACAAGAAGCAGTCCGGCGGCCGCGGCCAGTTCGGCGAGGTCTATCTGCGCGTCGAGCCCAAGGCTAAGGACGATGAAGAGTGGTTCGAGAACGCCGTCGTGGGCGGCGCCATTCCCGGCAATTTCATCCCGGCCGTGCAGAAGGGCGTCGTCGAGCGCATGGAGGTCGGCGCCGTGGCGGGTTTCCATGTCCAGGACATCAAGGTCACCCTCTATGACGGCTCCTTCCACGCGGTCGATTCCTCCGAAGTGGCGTTCAAGATCGCGGGCTCCTGCGCGCTGCGCGAGGCCATGAAGGTGGCCAAGGCCGTGCTTCTCGAGCCGATCATGACCGTACGGGTGCAGATCCCCGAACAGTACATGGGCGACATCAACGGCGACCTCAACCACAAACGCGGCCGCATTCTCGGCATGGATTCCGTGGATGGGGTGCAGACCATCACGGCCGATGTGCCGCAGTCCGAACTCTTCCGGTACGCGGCCGAGCTGCGCAGCATCACGGCCGGCCAGGGCTCCTTCGACATGACCTTCTCGCGGTACGAAGTGGTGCCGGCGAACGTGGCCCAGAAAGTGATTGCCGGCGCCGCGGCGCAGGAAGAGGAGGAATGATCCGGACGCACCGGAGGCAAGGCGCCCTATGACGGCGTTTCGCGGCGCGTTGTCGGCTTGCATGCTTTGTCCGCGCCGCTGCGGGGCCGACCGGGCCGCGGGCCGCACGGGGTTCTGCGGCGCGGGCGCGCGGGCGCAGGTTTACCGTTATGGGCCGCACATGGGCGAAGAGCCGCCGATCACCGGCGCTGCCGGGTCCGGCACCGTATTCTTCAGCCGCTGCACGCTGCGGTGCCTGTACTGCCAGAATTACCCGTGGAGCCAGGAGGCCCGCGGCGAGCCGAAGACGGTGGATGAGCTGGCCGCGATTTTTCTCGGACTTCGGGACGCCGGATGCCACAATCTCAACCTGGTGAGCCCGACGCCCTGGCTGCCGTTCGTCGTCGCCGCGCTTGAGGCGGCAAAGAAAGCTGGATTTTCGCTTCCGCTGGTCTACAATACCAGCGGTTTTGAATGTTCGGAGACTTTGGACGAGTTGGCGGGAACGGTCGATGTGTACCTTACCGACCTGCGCTATGCCCGCGCGGAGACGGCGGAAGAGGCGTCCGGACGGGGCGATGTGGTCTCGGTCGCGCGCGAGGGGTTGGCTCGCATGTGGGGTCAGACCGGCCCCCTGCGCATGGACGAGCAGGGCGTGGCCCGAACCGGGACGATTTGCAGGTTTCTCGTGCTGCCGGGGCACGCGGATGAGGCGATCGAGAACCTGCGATGGGCGGCGCGGCACATCGGCCCGGAATTGCCGATCAGTGTCATGGCGCAGTATACTCCGGCGTATCGCGCGTGCGGCGATCCCGTGTGGGGACGCCGCGTGGCGCGCGACGAATATGAGCGGGTATGCGACGCGGTCGCGTCGCTCGGGTTTGAGAACGGATGGGTGCAAGATGTCGACGATTCCCCGGATCCGGGCGATCTGGCGGGATTTCGGATGAAAGAAGGCCAAGGGGAGCGGATGAAGGTATGAGCGGTCACAGTAAGTGGAAGACGATTCAGCACAAGAAGAACGCCGCGGATGCGAAACGCGGCAACATATTCAGCAAGCTGGCCAAGGAACTCATGGTGGCGGCCAAGGCGGGCGGCAGCGATCCCGACAAGAATGCGTCGTTGCGGACGATCGTGCAGAAGGCCAAGAGCGTCAACATGCCGTCGGAAAATGTCGAACGCGCGATCAAAAAGGGCGCCGGCGAGCTCGGAGGTGTGAGCTACGAGGAGATCATGTACGAAGGGTTCTCCGCGGGCGGCGTGGGACTCGTGGTCGAGGTTTTGACCGATAACAAGAACCGGGCGGCCGCGGAGATTCGCCATATCTTCGGGAAGTACGGTTCGAGCTTCGCGGCTCCCGGATCGGTATCCCGCGGCTTCGAGCGCAAGGGCCAGATCTTCGTCGATGTGTCGGTAACCGACGAGGACACGCTGATGAGCGTCGCGCTGGACGCCGGCGCCGAAGACATGCGGCATGACGGGGACCAGTTCGAGATCCTCACCCAGCCGAGCGCTTTCAGCGCGGTCACTGAGGCCCTGGAGAAGGCGGGCATTCCCACGCTGAGCGCCGAGGTTTCGTTGATCCCGTTGACACCCGTCCCCGTCTCCGACAAAGGCGTGGCCCAGTCGGTCAACAAGTTCATCGATGCGCTCGAAGACAACGACGACGTTCGGAATGTCTACTCCAATATGGATGTCGACGACGCCGTTCTGGCCGAACTGGAACAGGACTGAGCCTTGACACCGGCCCCGCAGCGCATTCTCGGGATCGACACGTCGCTGCGTTCGACGGGGTTCGGCGTGATCGAGGTGTCGGGCAGTCGCATGCGGGCCGTCGAGTATGGCACGCTCGCCAACCCCCGGACCCGGCCGCTCTCGGAGTGTCTGAGGCATCTCTACGAAGGCATGGAAGACATTGTGGCGCGCAGTTCGCCGATCGAGGCTGTCCTCGAAGGGGCGTTCTTCCATCGCAATGCCCGCACGGCGATGGTCCTGGGGCAGGCGCGCGGCACGGTGATTGCGGCTTGCGCCGCCGCGGCACTGCCGGTGTACGAGTACGCGCCGCGGCGCGTCAAGATGGCGCTCGTCGGGTTCGGCGCGGCGGACAAGGATCAGGTGGGCGCCATGGTGCAGCGGATTCTAGGTCTGGCGCCGGGGCTGCAGGAAGACGCCGCCGACGCGTTGGCGATGGCCATCTGCCATGCGCACGTTCGCGCGGGACATGCCGCCCTGATGCCGGCGCCGATCTGAGCGGGGCAAAGAGGTACCATGATAAGCTTCGTCGAGGGCAAGGTCGAAGAGAAGCAGCCTACGCACGTCATCCTGAATGTCGGCGGTGTCGGTTACGAGGTGTTCATCCCCCTGAGCAGCCACGACCGCATCCCGCGCGAGGGCCAGACCTGCCGGCTGTTGACGCACGACCTCGTGCGGGAGGACGCGCACCTGCTGTACGGCTTCGCGACCGAGGCTGAGCGCCGGATGTTCAACCTGCTGATCGGCGTCACCGGGATCGGACCGAAGATCGCGCTGAGCGCGCTGAGCGGGCTTTCGGTGCGCGAGATGAAGAGCGCCGTCGTGGACGGAGACGCAAAGCGGCTGAGCTCCATTTCGGGAATCGGCAAGAAGACGGCCGAACGGATCGTGCTCGAACTGCGCCACAAGATCGGGCCCGGCGAGGCCCTGGAGGCCATCGCGGGGGCGGACGAGGCCACGCCCGAGGAACGGGCCACGCGCGACGCCGTTATGGCCTTGATCGCGCTCGGCTACAAGATGGATGAGGCGCGGGCCCTGGTCAAGAAGGCTGGCGAGGACGGCAAGTCCGCGTCGGTCGAGGAGCTCGTCCGCAAGGCGCTGGCGCGGTGATGAACGGGAAAGACTCGGAGACACAATGTCTGAACGCCTGGTAACCGATACGCTGAACCGGCCCGACCGGGAGTTGGACGTCACGCTGCGCCCCTCGCGATTCGAGGATTTTGTGGGTCAACGCAAGGTATGCGACCGGCTCGAACTGGCCGTGGAAGCCGCGCTGGCTCGCAAGGAGGCGCTGGATCATGTGCTGCTTTCCGGCCCGCCGGGACTGGGGAAGACAACCCTGGCCCACATCCTCGGCGCCGCGATGGGCGCCAACGTCAAGGTCACATCGGGCCCGGTGATCGACAAGGCGGGCGACCTGGCGGGACTCCTGACAGGGCTCGAGCGCGGCGACATCCTCTTCGTCGACGAAATCCACCGCATGCAGCGGGCGGTCGAGGAGTACCTCTACTCCGCGATGGAGGACTTCGTGCTGGATATCATGATCGACCAAGGCCCCAACGCGCGATCGATCCGCATCGACCTGCCGCGTTTCACGCTGGTGGGCGCCACGACGCGCAGCGGCCTGATCTCGGCGCCTCTGCGCACGCGCTTCGGCATCGTGAACCGGCTGGACTACTACGATGCCGCGGACCTGAAGACCATTGTGGACCGCTCGGCGCGAATCCTGAACGTGGAAGTCGACACGGACGGCGCCAT
>JAQBFL010000249.1:0-8887 GCA_032123415.1 bacterium
GTTGGTGTGAAGGGTGCTGAGCACAAGGTGGCCGGTCAGGGCGGCCTTGATGGCAATCTCCGCAGTCTCGCCGTCACGGATTTCACCCACGAGCACGATGTCGGGGTCCTGTCGCAGGATCGAGCGCAGTGCCGACGCAAACGTCAGCCCGACATCGGTGTTCATCTGCACCTGGTTGATCCCCTCGATCTGGTACTCCACGGGGTCCTCGCAGGTGATGATGTTGACGTCGGACTTGTTCAACTCCTGCAGGCAACTATACAGCGTCGTTGTCTTGCCGCTGCCCGTCGGTCCCGTGACCAGGATGATCCCGTGCGGCTGAGACACGGCATACTGCAAGGAATTGAAAGACACTTCGTCCAACCCCAGGGCCGAAAGGCTGCCCGCGAGCGATGTTTTGTCCAGAATACGCATCACGATCTTCTCGCCGTAGACGGTCGGCAGGATGCTGACACGCAGATCGATCTCCTTGCCCAGGGCCTTGATGTTGAAGCGGCCGTCCTGGGGCTTGCGGCGTTCCGCGATGTCGAGGTCCGACATGATCTTGATGCGCGAAATGACGGCCGACTGGAGGTTCTTCGGGGGGCCGGGCCGCTCCTGCAGGTCGCCGTCGATGCGGTAGCGCAGGCGAACCTGCTTCTCCATGGGCTCGATATGAATGTCGCTGGCGCCCGTGCGAAGCGCTTCGACCAGCATCATGTTCACCATGCGGATGACTGGTGCGCCCTCGGCCTTCTCCAGCATCTCGTCGATGCTCTGGACGTCCTCGGCCGACTCCTCGCCCACGACTTCGACGTCGCCCTCGGTCTCGCGCATGAGCTCTTCCATGTCGAGATTCTGGGTTGTCTGGGCGAAGGACTTGCCCAGGGCGGCGGCGATTTCGTCCTCGGACACGACGACGGGCGCGATGGCCAGCCCCGTCAGCGTGCGAATTTCGTCGAGGGCCACAAGATCGAAGGGGTCGGCCACCGCCACGGTCAGCGTGCGCCCGGCCCGGGCGATGGGCAGGACCAGCCGGCGCGACATGGTCTCGCGCGGCAACAGCCCGAGCAATTGCGTGTTGGCGCTGAAATGCGCCAGGGACATCGGCGGCATGTTCAGATATTCGGAGACGACCAGAACCATGTCCGAGCGTTTAACGATCTTACGCTCGATGAGGTAGTTCTCGAGCCGCGCGCCTCGGGCATGCGCCTCCTGGGATGCTTCGGAGAGAATCTCCTGAGCGACGACTCCGCGCCGCAGAAGAATCGACTCGATATTCTCCCGTACTGCCTCTCTTGCCATGCTGAACTCCGTTCGGCCACTGCTTGTGCGCGTCTCCACGCGCGTCCGCCTGCACCATGAAGCAAGCGGCGGGCCAAACCCTCGCGCCCGGCCATTCTTCTCATCCCATTGCCTTTGAGGTTGCGGACCGGGCACAAAAGCTGCTAAAAGATAACACATGAGCGCGGACAAAAACAATGCTGCACTTGCCACGTCGGAAGATGACATTCTTTCGGCCATTTCCGCTTTCGAGAAGATCGTCGAGGTCATGCCGAACGACCGCAATTCCCTGGCCATCCTGTCTCAGGCCTACATGCAGATCGGCGACCTGACAAGGGCGTTCGACTACCTGATACGGTGGGGCGAGGAGGTGCTTCGATCGGATGCGGGCGATGCCGCCGACGTCATGGACCGTTTGTCGGTGTTCAAGGACGACCAGCGGGCGTCGGATCTGGTCCGTCGGCTTGCTTTGAGGATGGAGGGCGCCGTCAAGGCCGTGGCTCCGCCACCTCAGGCCGAGGTTGCCTCGATGGCGCAAAAACCGGTCGCGTCCGCGGAGGAACTCAATGTTTTTCGCATTTCTGAGGAATTGTCGCTGGCGTGGAACCTCATGGAAGCGGATGAACTGACGCAGGACGAGTATGCGTCCGTCGTTCAGGACCTGTCCGAAATGTCCGCCTCAGCGGACCACTTGTCCGTTTCCGTGCTCCACGTGCTGGAGTCGCGCGGGTTCAAGCAATTCGATCGCATTCTCAGTTCGCTTTCGCGCGATTGCGCAACCCCGTTTGTGTCGCTGTCCAGCTATGAGTTCCAGTTTGGCATCATGGCCCGCCTGCCTCTGGATTTCTGCGTCCACCGCGGTGCGCTGGCCTTTGAACGGATTGGCGACGAGCTGCTCGTGGCCGTGCTCAACCCCCAGAACAAGAGCGTGCGTAGGGACGTCCTTGCCGTCACCGGTTGCCGGTGTCATTTTTTTCTAGCCTTGCCGTCGGAGTTCGATCAGGCTGTTGGACGATATCGCGAGACGTTGGCGCACGGCGCGCAGTTGGAAGCGTAGGCGCCACGCCGGACGGACGGAGTCTTGCGACGGCGGGCGGCGGGACCGCCCGGACGGGGCGCGCGTACGATGGCCGACACAGTCATAGGCACAACGGGTATTTTTTTCACCCTGGCGCTGATCGCGCTGCTGTCTTTCCTGGTCGGCCTTGTGCTGTATGTGTTGTCGGACTATTTCAGGCTGGTATTCAGTCATCGCAACCGCGCCGCGCGGTATCGCATGACCCAGGCCGCGGCGACTGCGGGACGCGGCGTGACGCTGTCGGGCGCGGCGCTCGCCGTTCTGGCGCCGAACGTGGCCGAAGCCATGGGGCAGCCCGCCTACGATCCGGCCGAGCAGCGGCGCCTGGCCGAAGTGTTGACGGATGTCATGACGCTCGATCTGGATCAGGCCATGGGGAGTGTATGAGGAAGCCTTGCGGAACAATGGAACTGAGCGAACTCATGAAGCCGGAATGGACGCCGGTCCAGCGCGCCACGCTGCTTTTCGTGGTTCGCGACGGACGCATCCTGCTGATCCACAAGAAGCGGGGTCTGGGCGCGGGCAAGATCAACGGCCCCGGCGGCCGGCTCGAGCCGGGCGAGACGGCGCGGCAGGCCGCCGTGCGCGAAGTGCAGGAGGAACTCCGCGTGACGCCCCTGGGCGTGGCCGAGGCCGGGTTGCTGCGCTTCCAGTTTTTGGACGGATTGTCCCTTGAAGTCACGGTGTTCACTGCGATAGACTTTGAAGGGACGCCCGAAGAGACGGACGAAGCCGTGCCGGTGTGGGCGCCGCTCGATGGAATCCCTTACGCGGACATGTGGCCCGACGATGTGTACTGGATGCCGCCGATGCTCGCCGGACGCCGTTTCCGCGGCTGGTTCCTGTTCGACGGAGTCCGCATGATGGCCCATGATCTGAAACAGGATGGTGAAGTGAACTGCGAACCGAAGGAGATAAAGTTGTGAGACGATTTGGCGTACAAGCTCTGCTGCCTGTGGTTTTCTGCGTGCTGACGGCCTGCGCCCAACCCAAGGTGGCCGCGCGCCATCTGGACAAGTACCGGCTGAGCGGCGAGCCCGTGGCGCTCGCCGCGATCGAGGACGACCTGTCCGGCGTGGCGGTCGATCCAAAGAGCGGCAACCTGCTGGTCATCGAGAACGGCGGGTGCCGGATCTTCGAGATCACGTCGGAGGGAAAGGTGGCACGCACGGTGACGCTGGCGGGTTTCGAGGATACCGAGGACCTGGCGACGCTGCCGGACGGGCGCATGGCGGTGGTCGAGGAACGGAGGCGGATGCTTGTCGTGTTCCCGCTTGCGCCGGAGCAGACAATCGTGGACTACGAGACCGTGCGGTCCTGGCTCGTCGACCCGCAGCCGGCCGGCAACCTCGGCCTCGAGGGTGTCGCCCATGACCCGGCGACGGACCGTTTCTTCGTGGTCAAGGAGAAGGGGCCGCGCCGTCTCTACGAGCTGCGCTTCCCGAATGGGCGGGAAGGCGAGCCCGAGGTGTCGACCCCCTGGGACATCGAGGCGGCCGGCGCGGGGATGGATGACCTGTCGGCCATCTTCTTCGACACTACTACCGGCCGCCTGCTGATCCTCAGCGACGAATCGAAATGCCTCGTGGAGTTCGCGCTGGACGGGACGGAGATCAGCCGCCTCTCGTTGCAGCAGGGCGCGGCGGGGTTGGCCGAGTCGATCCCACAGCCGGAGGGAGTCGCCATGGGCCCGGATGGCACGCTCTACATCGTCAGCGAGCCCAACATGCTCTACGTGTTCCGGCCGGAGTGAACCGCAAGAGCCTCATCAGGCCTCGTCGTCCTTTCGGACGAAATCGTCGCACAGGTCAGTGGCTTCCGTCTCGCGCTCGTGCCGGCCGCACCATTGCCGGAACGGGTTGACCACATAGTGGCGGCAATACCGGCAGCAGCGGCCGCGTTCCGTCTCGTCGAACACGCGCGGCGTCAAGGGAAGATCGTCCGGTCCGAAGATCGCCGGCTTGGCGGGGGGTGGGGTGGGGGGCTCGTCGGGCGCGAACTCATGACCGCATGCCGAACAGAGGATGCGTTCTCCGGTCTTCTTGAATTCCTCATAGACCGGTTCGCGCCGGATCATGACCTCGTCCTGGCATCGAGGGCAGTGCTGTTCGATCGGGCTCTTCATGGCGTATCCCGTCCCGTGGCCGCCGGCTGTTCGGTGCGCGCCAGCCTCCACCGCGCCAGTTGCATGTAGAGGTCGAGATGCGCGTCCAGGGCGTGCGCGACGACCGCGGCCTCGTCCTCTTCGCGGCTCAGCCGCCCCTGGGCCGTGGTCACGAGCGTGAGGATATCTTCGCTGGCCCATGCGGGCTGCTTCAGCCGCAGGAACGTGGCGAGGTCGTTGCGCGAGGCGTTCCAACGCGAGCGCAGGAAGACCCGCAAGTTGTGGATGGGACGCTTGAGACTCCGCAGCGTCAGGCCCTGCGGCGACCAGCCTTGGGAGTCGGGTACGTTGACGCGCGGGAAGGCCATCGAGCGGGTATCCATATCGGACTCGGAGAAATCCCATGCATGGAGCATGCTGGTGATCCAGATCTCCGCGTCGCCGATATCCGAGGCCACGCGCCAGACCTGGACCCGCCCGATGGGCGCCGGTCCGGCCGCGGGTGCATTCCATGTCCGCCGTTCGACGGGCAGGCCGCCCTCGCGGAAGTCCTCGACGAGGTCCACGCGAAAACCTTTGATCCGCATGCAATCGCGCATGTTGTAGCCATGGACCAGCCGCACCATGACAGCGCGCGACTCCGCGGGCGTGACGGGATAGCGGCGGCGAAAAGAGTAGGCCTGGATGTTGGGCTCCAGGGGGTCCGGCGGGATCGGCAGGCGCGCAATGAACCACGGACGGGATGCGGGCGCGAAGTCGCCGAAGTCCTCGGCGCTGAGTTCAAACCGGTTGAATGCCTGGCGGCTGCGGTGAGCCATGATCTGCCAGAAACCGACCACGGCCGCGCAGCCGATCAGCAGCGCGGCGATGACCGCGTCGCGTCGGTGCGCGGATGGGGGACCGTCCGTTGTCGTATCCTGGTCCGATTTCATACTTGAAGAATAACCGCTGAGAATTTTACCACATGTGCGGCGAAAAGACAGCGGCTATTCAACGCGGCAGCGGACTATTGCGCGGATGCGCGAAACGCTGGAAGCGGGCCGGTGGTCGCGGAGGATTGAACTCGTCGACCGCACAAGCTCGCGCCCGGCAGGCGCGGGCTACGGGCGCGCGCCGAGGAAGAACCGGTTGATGATAGCGGATGGCGGGAGGCGGCATTCCTCCCGCAAAACGAGAATGGCGCCAGCGTTGCATTCGACGGTGCGGTGCGGTAGAGTGCGCACTGACGAAAGAGGATTCCTGGGTGCGACAACAACAGGGCGGCGCGGGGCGCCGCGAGAGGCTGGTGACGGGTGAAGAATATTCTCTGCATTGGAGCGGGTTACGTGGGCGGGCCGACGATGGCCATTATCGCGCGCCACTGTCCTGAGTACCGCGTGACGGTAGCCGATATCGACGAGGCTAAAATTCGCGCCTGGCAAAGCGACGAGCTGCCGATCTACGAGCCGGGACTGCGGGATGCCGTCAGCGAGACGCTGGGCCGCAACCTCTTCTTCACGTCGGACATCCCGTCCGCGATCCGCGATGCGCACATCATCTTCGTCAGCGTCAACACGCCGACGAAGACCTTCGGGCGCGGCGCGGGCAAGGCCGCCGACCTGCAGTACTGGGAGAAGACGGCGCGCGAGATCCTGAAGCACGCCGGGGGCGACAAGATCGTGGTCGAGAAGAGCACGCTGCCCGTCCGTACGGCGGCCGCCATGGCTCGCATCCTGCACTCGGGCGAGAGCGGCGTGCGGTTCGAAGTCCTGTCGAATCCCGAGTTTCTGGCGGAAGGCACGGCCATCCGCGACCTGGAGCACCCCGACCGCGTTCTGATCGGCGGGCGGGAGACCGACGCGGGGCGCGCGGCGGTCGCGGCGCTGGTCGACATCTATGCGCACTGGGTGCCGAGAGAACGCATCCTGACGACGAACGTCTGGTCCAGCGAGCTCTCGAAACTGGCGGCGAACGCCTTCCTCGCGCAGCGCATCAGTTCCATCAACAGCATCTCGGCGCTGTGCGAAGCGACGGGAGCCGACGTGGAGGACGTCGCGTCTGCGGTCGGGCGGGACAGCCGCATCGGCCCCAAGTTTCTCAAGGCGGGCGTGGGGTTCGGCGGTTCCTGTTTCAAAAAGGACATTCTGAACCTGGTCTATCTCTGCGAGTCGCACGGGTTACACGAGGCGGCCGCGTACTGGATGCAGGTTGTGCGGATGAACGAGCACCAGGCCGAACGTTTTGTGGACACCATGGTGAAGAATATGTTCAACACCATCGCCGGCAAGCGCATTGCGGTGCTGGGCTTTGCGTTCAAGGCGGACACGGGGGATACGCGCGAAAGCCCCGCCATCCGCATCTGCCGCCACCTGGTCGAGGAGCGGGCCGATATCGTGATCAGCGATCCCAGGGCGCTGGCGAACGCGAAGCGGGAACTCGATGACCTGGGCGACCGCGTGCGGTTCGACCCCGATCCGTACAGCGCTCTGGAAGGCGCTCATGCCATGGTGCTGCTGACGGAATGGGACGTCTACAAGACGTTGGACTTCGAGCGCGTGCTGCGCTCGATGGTCAGGCCGCCCTTCGTCTTCGATGGCCGCAACGCGCTGGATCACGCGAAGCTCGAGGCGCTCGGGTTCAATGTCTACGCCGTCGGCAAGGCCGCGCGCATCCGGTAGCTCGGAAGTCACACGCCGATCAGCGCCGCCCCGATGACGCCCGCCGAGTCTCCAAGCTGGTGCTGAACGATGGGGGTCTCCAAGCTGTCGCTGAATACGAACCGCCGCACCTGTTCGACACCCTCGGTGTAGATGGCCGAGAACTTCGAGACGCCGCCGCCCAGGACGACGATGTCTGGATCCAGGCAGTTGATCAGGTTGGCGACGGAACGGCCGAAGTTCACGAAAAAATTGCCCATGAAGGCCTTCGCGCGTTCGTCGCCCGCGAAGTACGCCGCCTCCACGTCGCGCAGCTTGCGGTCCTCGCCGTACTCGACCTTCCATTGTTTCTCGAGGCCGCCGCCGCTGATGAACGTCTCGATGCAGCCGTGGTGACCGCAGTAGCAGAGCGGCCCGTTCGGGTCGATCGTGATGTGCCCCCATTCGCCGCCGATGGCCTGCAGGCCGGTCCAGACCTGTCCCTTGTAGACGATGCCGCCGCCGCAGCCCGTGCCGATGATGACTCCGAAGACCATGTCCTTGCCGCGTCCGGCGCCGTCCAGCGCCTCGGCCATGGCGAAACAGTTGGCGTCGTTCTGCATGGCGAGGGGCCGCCCGAGTATCCGCTCCATGTCCTGCTTGACGGGCTTGCCGTTCATGCAGACCGTGTTGGAGCCGCGCAGCAGGCCGGTGCGCACGGAGAGCGATCCGGGAGTACCCATGCCGAGAGTATGCGGTGCCGACCCGATTTCGGCGGCCAGGGTCTTATAGACAGTCGCGATATTGTCGAGGATGTGATCGTATCCGAACTCGCGTTCCGTTGGGACTCGCTTGCGCAGGACCTCTTTGTCGTGCTCGTCCAGGACGATGCCTTCAATCTTGGTTCCACCCAAATCGATGCCGATTTTATGCTTCATCGTGAACTCACTCTCCTCCGCGCGCCGCTCGTTTTCAGACCAGGTCGCACGCCTCCGCGGGCATCCAGTGCGCGTCCTTGCCGTCCCATTTCACATTGCAGCCGATCGGGTTGGTGCGCGGCGTCGAGACCGGCTTGCCGTCCAGGGTTTCGCCGAGGGCGCGCTCGAGATCGTTGACCTGCATGCGGGCTGTATCGCGGGGGCTGTCGACGCCGCGGCCCGTGTAGACCAGGCGGCGGGTGCGATCGAACACGAAGAAGTGCGGCGTACACAGGGCGCCGTAGGCCCTGGCCACGTCCTGGGTGCGGTCGTGGAGGTAGACCCAGGGAAACTGGTGTCGCTTCATGCGGGCCACCATGTGGTCGAAACTGTCCTCGGGGTAGGTGTTCGGGCTGTTGGAGTTGATGCCCGCGAAGCGCACGCCGCGGG
Organism: bacterium; assembly: GCA_032123415.1. GTDB lineage: Bacteria > Verrucomicrobiota > Kiritimatiellia > UBA8416 > JADHWI01 > JAQBFL01. The sequence goes on from JAQBFL010000249.1 coordinate 8,428, forward strand.
CCGCGAACTTGTCGGCCGTGCGCCGCGTCACCTCGTCCGAACCCGTGACGTACGGGCAGTGGTTGCACGTGAAGAAGACGACCAGCACGTCCGCCCCGTCGAAATCGGCCAGCTTGTAGGTGTTGCCGTCTGTGGCCGGAAGTCTGAAGTCCGGCGCCTTGTCTCCGATAGCCAGCGTAAAAGCCATGATGTCAGTCCTTTCCCTTGGGTGCGGGGATCTCGTGAGCGTCTGCCTCGGGGCTTGCCAGGAAGGCGATGCCGGTGTCGTACGCTACTCCGGAACCGACCTGAAATTCCTCGACCCATTGCACGCAACCCATGATGGCTACGCCTTCGTCTCTAGCCCAGCAGAATCACACATTCAGCCTAATACCGCAGCATGAGTGAAATGTCAACCCAGACCTCGCGGAGCCGCAACTCCACAACTCCACGCCCGAATCCTTTGGCGAAGTCGGAAAAA
>JAQBFL010000250.1:0-16426 GCA_032123415.1 bacterium
ATTACTGGTCACTGATTACTGGTCACTGGTCACTTACGACGGAGACGCGAGCTGAACTCAGAGACTCCTACACCACCACCCGTCCTCCACGCTTGAACTCCTGCAGGTGCTCCACATGCGAATCCTCTTCCACCGCCAGTCGCGCGAAGGCGTTGCGCACGCCGCGCAGCGGCGCCGTGCGCGCCAGCTCGCGGTAGAAGGCCGCCGTGTCGGTTTCGTGCGCGATGGCCACATCCAGTGCCTTGTCGAGCGAACGGTCGCCCGCCAGCGCCGCGAAAGGCGCGGGCTCCGCCGGCCCCGCGGCGGGCTCCGGCCAGGTGGCCTCGCCATGCACCCTGGTCAGCGAACCGAGACGGCGGGCGTGAATCCGCTCCTCGGCGGCCAGGTGCTCAAAGAGCATGCGTTCGGCAGGCGAGCTTGCCTCCACGGCCCATCGCTCGTAGTCTGCCGCGGCCGCGCGCTCGAACTCGGCCGCGATACTCATGGTCAGCCGCGCCAGGGCGCCATGCCGTTCCTCGGGCACGGCCTCGACCGCGGCGCGCGGCGCGCGAAGGGCCGAAACCAGCAACACCGCGCCGAATACGAAGAACAGGATGGCGGCTCCGCCTTTGAGCACATGCGGGGGAATCACACGCTGCAACGTCGCCCCGAACAGAGTTGCGATCAGTGTGGACATGACCAGCGCCGCGGAGGCGCCCGCAAAGACCGACCACGGCGCCTTGGATCCGGCCGAAGCCGCCATCGCCGCCAACTGCGTCTTGTCCCCCAACTCGGCAAGAAATATCACCGCAAACGTGCTTGCGCAGAGTCTCCAGTCCATTTCGATCCACCTTCTTTCGTGCTGACAGAGGACTTTCTCATGGCGTGCAGGCGGCCGCGAGCCGCCGCTCATTCCCGTGGCACAACCCACGTTCCCGAATTCGGGTCATAGCGCTTGATCGCTTTCGCCGGCGCGCCGGCCACAACGCAGAAATCAGGCAGGTCATGCGTCACCACCGAGTTGGCGCCCACGACGCAATGGCGTCCGATCCGCACGTTGCCGACAATGCACGCATTGACGCCGATCCAGGACCCCTCGCCAATGCTCACCTCTCCCGGCGCGGCAAGCGGCTGAGCCCTGATGCTGCGTTCGACGTCGGAGTACCCATGGTTGTTGTCCGCGATGAAACAGCGCTCCGCAATCATGACCTCGTCGCCGATCGTCACGCGACGGACGCACGAGATCTGCGTGTCGTTATTGAGGAAGCACCCGCGTCCGATGTCGATCCGGGGCTCGAAGGTCTGCGGCGGATCGCACCATGGATAGCAGGTCAACGCGCGCAGCACCACGCGGTCGCCGATCGCCACCCCGTCGCCGACGCATATCCGCTCGGGCGCGAACACGCGCACGTCGCGTCCGATCGTCACGCCCCGCCCCGCCGCGGCAAACCGCGACAGCAGACGCCGCCGCACGCAGAGCGTCTCGAAGCCCCGCCAGGCCGTGAACCCCGCACCCAGCCACTCCAGAACCATCGCCGACCTCGCTTCGCTAGAACCGGTACGTCGCGCCGATCCCGAACATCGTGTACTCCATCGGAAATGCGCCAGAGCGTCCGACGCGCGTTCCGCGCGAGAAGTACGCCCGCGCATCGACCTCCGCGTCGAACATCCGCCGGTAGTGGAAGTCGATCAGCCAACGTTCGCCCAATTCCACGTCGCAGTTGAGGGCCAGGTAGTAGCCGTCCGTGTCATCCACCTCGAAGCGGTAGCCGGGCCCCACCGCGGCCCAGGCCGGGTTGACATCGAAGCTGGCGCTGTAGCTCGCCAGACCCAGTTCCACGCCCGGCGTGAACCTGGTCCGGTTTTCATAACGCCAGAAAGCGTAAGCCAGCGGGCCCTCGATAATCACATCGCCGTCGGTGCTGGTGACTCCCTCTTCGGAGGACCAGTCGACCGTCTCGGCGACGATCTTGTCGTAGGTCAACCCCACGCCGACCCCGCGCCAGATGCGATACTGCGCGTGGAGCCGCGGCAGGTATTCCTGCTTCTCGTCAAGGCCCCAGACGCTGCCGATGAAATTCCCGCGCACGTTCCAGTTGTCGTAATACCCGCTGGGCGCGGTGCGGCGCGTATCGCGCAGCCGGAAGTGGTGCACGCGGGCGCCGACCTCGAGCCGGTCGAGGACCCATCGGTCCATGAAGTCGTCCCAGGGGTCGGTCACCAGGGGCGCCGTCGGCTCCTGAGCCTGCCAGTCCCACGCCTCCTGCTGCCCCGCGGCCGTTCCGGCCGCAAGCCACGTCCCGCCGGCCGCCATCGCGGCGGCGGCCCATAACCGCGCATCATATCGCTTCATCGCTTTGCTCCATTCTCATCTCCGCGCGGGCCGGTTCCAGCAGCCCGCATGCGGCCAACCGCGCCGCGGCGCGGTGTATCGTTCCGAACTCCATTCCAGATTTCTCGGCGATGTCCAGCAGCGAGTGCCCGCCGTCGGACTGGTTGAGCACCCACAGCAGGGCCAACTGCCGTGCCTGCCGCTCGTTCGCCCCGCCCAGCTCGTCGTAAAGCCCCCGCCGCCCCAGTTGCGGCTCGCACAAGGGGTTCAAGTTCACATACGTCCCATCGCCCTCGACGATCTCCATCACGTCCAGCAGCAGGCGCAGCGAATCGGCCAGCGCAGCGGGCTTCACGAAGTCGAGGTCGTCCGCCGAGGTGTGATACGCCGCGAACGTGCCATGCGGCGAACGCGTCAGCAGGCCCACGGGCAGGTTGAAGCCCGGCGAACAGTACTGCCGTTCATCGTAGCCGTAGGGCGAGAACTCCGTCACCGCGTGCCGCGGCGCGCCGTCCCGCAAGGCCAGGCGCACGGCCCGATCGATCGGGGCATCGCCGCGCCGGCTCTTCTTGTAGGTCGGCGCGCCGTCATCGCCCAGGCAGGAGAGCACGAGGCCATGGCGGATGCGCCGGGCGGCACCCCCGGCGTTGCGCGCGAGCCACACGATCGAACCGATCGTGCCGGGGATGAACAGGAAACGGAAGGTGTGGCGGCGGGAAACGCCCGCCAGCAACCGCGCCAGGTGCGAGGCCACGGCCACGCCGGAGAGGTTGTCGTTGCACAGCGACGGGTGGCAGATGTGGCAGGAGATCAGCACCTCGTCGTCCGACTCGCCCGGCAGGACGCATTCGCCGTAGCTCAGGCTGCCGGGCGCCAGCGAGCTGTCGATGCATACCTCGTACCGGCCGGGCCGCAGGGATTCGAGCAGACGGTGGGTCACACAAAATCCCCACGTCTCGCGGTAGTACGAGGTGCGGTACGGGATCCAGTCCGGGTGCTCTGGCAGGCTGAAAAGGCGCTCCCGCAGCTCGTCCAGCGGCATGACCCCCCGCACGGGGGCGCTGTAGCCCACCACATGCAGGTTGCTCGCGCCGAAATCCACGATCTTGCGGCCGGCAGGGTCCTTGATCCACGCATCGCGGATGTTCCACTCCGGCGGCACGACCCAGTCGAAGGCCGGCGTGCCGCTGGGCACTTCCTCGATCGTCAGATCGACGATCCGCCGGAGGGCCGCCAGCGTGGCGCGGTTGCCCGGTCCGGTCAGGCTGCGGCAGAATGGGTAGAGTTCGCGAACGGTCTCGTAGAGTTCCACGCCCGCGCGCGCCGCGTCGAACCTCGCCTTGAGCTCCCCTACCCCGCCTGGCACGACATGGCTCATGGCAGGCCCCCCGCCGGACGCCGCGCGCCCGCAAAGTCGGGAATGGACCGGTCCGCCTCCGAGACGACGAGCGGCTCGAGCGGCCAGTCGATCGCGAACGCGGGATCGTTCCAGCGCACGGCGCGCGCACAGCCTGGCGCGTAGGGCGCGTCCATGGCGTAGAGCATTTCCGCGTCCGGCGCGAGGGTGATGAAACCGTGGGCGCACAGCGGCGGAATCAGCAGCGCGAGGCGGTTGGCGGCGGACAGCTCCTCGCCGAACCACCGCAGGTAGGTCGCCGAATCCGGCCGCAAGTCCACGATGCAGTCCCAGACGCGCCCGCCCGTGCAGCGCACGAGCTTCGCCTCGGGATAGGGCGGCGCCTGGTAGTGCAGGCCGCGCAGGGTCCGCTCGGCGCGGTTGAGGGACACGCTGCACTGCGCGATCTCGAAGGCAATGCCGTGGGCGGCGAACTCCTCGCGGCAGAAGCAGCGCGCGAAGAATCCGCGCTCGTCCGCGCTCGGCTCGAGTTCCACGCGCCAGGCATCCACGATCGGCAACCGCGTCAGCTTCATGGCAGCACACGCAATCCGGGAATGGCCACAACGAAGCGCGCTCCCCAGTCCCGCGCGTCGCGCATCTGTTCGACGATCTCGTCCTGGAGGTTCCAGGGCAGGATCAGGATGAAATCCGGCCGCGTCTCGCGCAGCTTGTCCGGCGCGTGGATCGGGATCCTTACGCCGGGCAGGAAACGGCCCTGCTTGTGCGGGCTGCGGTCGACCGTGTAGTCCAGCAGATCGGTTCTCACGCCGCAGTAGTTCAGGAGGGTGTTGCCCTTGGCTGGCGCGCCGTAGGCCGCCACGCGGCGTCCCTCTTCGCGCGCGCGGATCAGGAAGCCTAAAAGATCGCGCTTGACCTTGCGGACGCGCTCCTCGAAACCGGCATAACCCGCCAGGGCGTCCAGGCCGGCCGCCCGTTCCTTGGCGCGCAGGGCTTCGACGCGCGGCGAAACCGGGCGCGCCGTGTTCCGCGCGTGCCGGGCGTAGATGCGCAACGATCCGCCGTGCGTCGGGAGCTCCTCGACGTCGTAGAGCGTCAGCCCGTGCGCCGCGAAGACCCGCTCCGCCGCGCCGAAGGAGAGATAGGAGTAGTGCTCGTGGTAGATGGTGTCGAACTCGTTGCGCTCGATCAGGTTCAACAGGTGCGGAAACTCCAGCGTCGCGACGCCCCCGGGCTTCAGCAGCGCGGCGAAACCGGCCACGAAGTCGTTGATGTTGGGCACGTGCGCGAGCACGTTGTTGCCGATCATCAGGTCCGCGCGGCGGCGCGGCGCGAGGTCCGCGGCCGCGGCCCGGCCGAAAAAGCGCACTTCCGTGGGGATGCCCGCGCGGCGCGCGACCTCGGCGCAGTTGGCCGCCGGCTCGATGCCCAGAACGGGCACGCCGGCGTCCCGGAAGAACTGGAGCAGATAGCCGTCGTTGCTGGCGACCTCGACCACCTGGCTCTGCGGCCCGAGGCCCAACGACGCCACCATGCTCTCCGCATACCGCCGGCAATGCGCGAGCCACGAATCGGAGTACGATGAGAAATAGGCGTAGTCCGCGTCGAACAGCCTCTCGGGCGCGTGGTGCGCGGGAAGTTGCACGAGGAAGCAGCGCTCGCAAACGTATACGCGCAGCGGGTAGAACGGCTCCATCGACCCGAGATCCTCAGGCCGGGGATAGGCATTCGCGATCGGGGACATTCCCAAGTCGACGAACGGGTGCTCCAGCGGCGCTTCGCAAAAACGGCAGGTCAGCATGGCATCGAAACCTCGTTCGACAGCTGCTCATACGCCTCGATCTGGCGCAGGGCCGCCTCCCGCGGGTCGTCTCCCGCGGCATAGGCCCGGTACCAATCCACCGCCCACCCGACGGCACGGTCGACGGACAACAGCGGCCGCCAACCCAGCCGCGCGCGCGCCTTGGATGAGTCGACCTTCAGGCACATCGCCTCGTGCGGACGGTCCCCGGAATCGTCCTCCCAACCCGGCGCGCCGGGCCAGCGGCCGGCCAGGGCATCCGCCAGGGCGCCGACCGTGCCCATGCTCTCCTCCCACGGACCGAAATTCCAGGCCTCGGAGAACTCGCGCGGGCGCTCGACCAGCGCGCGCGCCAGGGCCAGATAGCCGGCCAGGGGCTCGAGCACGTGCTGCCAGGGGCGCACGGCCTGGGGGCTGCGGATGCGGGGGCGACGGCCCTCCGTGAATGCCCGGACCATGTCCGGCACCAGTCGGTCCTCCGCCCAGTCCCCGCCGCCGATGACGTTGCCGGCGCGCGCCGTGGCCACGCCGGGCGAGCCGTCGGCGCCGAAGAACGAACGGCGGTACGCCGCGGTCGCCAGTTCGGCGCACCCCTTGCTGCCGGAGTACGGGTCGTGCCCGCCCATGGCCTCGTTCTCACGGTAGGCCCACGGCCATTCGCGGTTCTCGTAGCACTTGTCGCTCGTGACGATCACTACGGCTCGCACGGACCCGACCCCGCGCGCCGCTTCCAGAAGATTCACCGTGCCCATGACGTTGGTAGCGAACGTGCCCAGGGGATCGCGATACGACGGGCGCACAAGCGACTGCGCGGCCAGGTGGAACACCACGTCCGGCCCGCAGGCGCGCAAAGCGGAACCGAGCGCCCCGGCGTCGCGCACGTCGGCCGTGACGGAACGCAAGTCGCCTCCCACCCGCGCAACCTCGTAGAAACTCGGTCGCGATGGCGCGGACAAGGCATAGCCCGTGATGTCGGCGCCCAGGCGCCTGAGCCACAGGGCCAACCAACCGCCCTTGAACCCGGTATGCCCGGTCAGGAACACACGCCTGCCGCGCCAGAAATCTCCGTTCATGTCCACACCTTCCAGGGCGCCTGTCCGGAGCTCCACAGTGTGTCGAGATAGACCTTGTCGCGCAAGTGGTCCATGCACTGCCAGAAACCCGCGTGCTTGAAGGCCGCCAGTTGGCGCTCGGAGGCCAGGCGTTCAAGCGGCTCGATCTCCCAGCGCGTGGCGTCGTCCTCGATGTAATCGAACACCGCCGGTTCGAGCACGAAGAACCCGCCGTTGACCCACGCTCCCTCGCCCTGGGGCTTCTCCTTGAAGGAGGCGACCCTCGTCTGGCCGCCGCGCAGGTCGAAGTAGCCGAAACGGCCCGGCGGCTGGACCGCCGTCACCGTCGCCAACGCCTTCTCCGCGCGGTGAAACGCGAGGACGCGCGACAGGTCGACGTCACAGACGCCGTCGCCGTAGGTCATGCAGAAGGTCTCGTCGCCGACGAACTCCCGCACGCGCTTCATGCGGCCGCCGGTCTGAGTGTCCTGGCCCGTGTCGACGAGCGTCACCGTCCACGGCTCGGAGCAGCCGCGGATGATCGCCGTGCTGTTCCGGGCCAGGTCGACCCGCATATCGCAAGTCAGCAGGTGGTAGTTGACGAAGTAGTCCTTGATCATCCACCCCTTGTAGCCCAGGCAGATCACGAAGTCGTTGACCCCGTAGGCGGAGTACAGCTTCATGATGTGCCAGAGGATCGGCCGATCGCCGATCTCCACCATCGGTTTGGGTCGAACCGTCGTCTCTTCGCTCATGCGCGAGCCGTAGCCGCCCGCGAGGATCACTGCCTTCACACCTTGCCTCCTTCCGTGCTCGAGCGTTGCGGCGCCCCCAACCCACGAAACGCTCAGGATGAATAGTGTAGACGGTTCGCGACGGCTTTGCCATAACGGAATCAGACGTTTGACAGGGTACGCCCGCCGGTGTATGATTAGCTTTCAGTCCAAGCGGAGGTTCTGCGGGCCGCTTCTACTGACACGGAGGAAGAATGCACCCGATCGTCAATCATCTGATCCAATTGCAAGAGCTGACCCTCATTCGCGAAGAGCAGCGCGCCGCCGCACGGACCGAACATCTCGAGCAGCTCAACGCCTCGATCAAGGCCATGTCTTCCCAACTGCCGGACGCCGTGCGCCAGACCTTCGAGAAGCTCCAGAAGCGCGACCTGGTCGCCATCGCCCCCGTCACCGATTCGCGCTGTTCGGTGTGCGGCATGACCGTGCCCATCAGCCTGGTCCAGTCCATCCGCGGCGCCAAGGAGTTCCACAGTTGCCCGAACTGCGCGCGCGTGCTCTACACGCCGGAGGATGCGCCCCGCCGCCTGGGCCAGAGAACCCGCATCACGGCCCCGCGCAAGATCGGCATCTCGCGCTTCTCCTCGCAATCCCTCATGGTCCCCCGTCTGGCGGCCACCCAGCGCGATGACGCCATCGCGGAACTCGCCCTCAAGATGGAAACCGAGGGGTTCATCAACAGGGCTGACCGACTCGTCGAGGAAGCCCTGCGGCGCGAGGCCATCGTCAGCACGGCCGTCGAAGACGGCCTCGCCTTCCCGCACGTGCGCTGCGTGGAAGGCGGCGGGCTCACGCTGGCGCTGGGCGTCAGCCCCAAGGGCATTCGCTTTGCCGACAAAGCCAAGGTGCATATGATCTTCTTCATGGTGATCCCCACGGCTGCCAGCGCGTTCCACCTCAAGCTGCTGGCGGGCTTGGCGCGGACCTTCGAGAAGGAGGAAAGCCGCAAGACCATCCTGGCCGAAGCGGAGCCCGAGAAGCTCTGGAAGGCGCTGTGCAAGGTCACCCGCGCCACCGTCAAGTAGAGAACTTCAGGCTAGACGTGGTGTCGACCACGAATGTCTTCTTCATCGATTCGAGCCTCTCCCGCGTTTGCGAACGCCGGCGGACGGTGTCACCGCGGCGATCGGAGAACCCTCCGCAAACTTGAAGGCGTGCGGAAGCAGTGTTCCAAGCCTGAACGAGCGCGCCGCCCCGAGCGCGCCGGAGGACGCGACCAGCACCTCGAAATCAGGGCCGCAGAATTCGGCGAGGACCTGCCGGCAAGCGCCACAGGGCATGGGCGCCTCCTCGCCAGATGCCACGATCGCCATGGCCGTCAGCCGCCGGCACCCCGCCGCGACGGCGCCCTGCAAGGCCACGCGCTCGGCGCAGTTCGTCAGCCCGTACGACGCATTTTCGACATTGCAGCCGACGAAGACCCGGCCGTCCGCCGTCCACAGAGCCGCTCCGACACGAAAGCCGGAATACGGCGCATAGGCGCGCCGCATCGCCTTCTCCGCCCTGCTCAACAGCTTCTCCAGACCATCGCTAACCATGAACCCTTAACCCTTAACCAGTGACCAGTAACCAGTAACCAGTTAACCCTTACCCAGCACCCGCTCCACAATCAACGGCCTGTCCACGATGCCCTGGCCGTCGCCGATACGGACCGAAGCGACGATGCGTTCCGCGGCCCGGCGCGCGTCCGCCTCGTTGCGCGCCAGCACGACCGCCAGCGGATCGCCCTTCCCGACGCGTTCGCCGACCTTGCGTAAATCGCGAAGCCCCACCGCATGATCGACGCGGTCCTCAACGCGCGCCCGGCCTGCTCCAAGGATGGCGCAGGCGCGCCCGATGCCGTCCGCATCGGCGGCCTCGATGACGCCGGCGGCAGGCGCTGGAACGGGCAGGGCCGTGGCGGCCGCGGGCAGCCGCCGCGGGTCATCCACCACGCGCGGGTCGCCTCCGTGCAACTCCACCATCCGCCTGAACCGTGCCAGGGCCTCGCCGGATCGCAGCGCTCCTTCGAGCTCGCGCCGCGCCGCGGCCTCGCTCTCCGCCCGCCCCGTCAGCACGAGCATGAGCGCCCCCAACACCAGCGTGACCTCCATCAAGTCCTGCGCGCCCTCCCCGCGCAGGGCGCGGATCGACTCCTCGACCTCCACCGCGTTGCCGACCGTCCGCCCCAGGGGCTGGTTCATGTCCGTGAGCACCGCCGCCATCCGCCGCCCCATGCGATCCCCCACTTCGACCATCGTTCGCGCCAGGTTGCGCGCCTCGTCGAGCGTCTTCATGAACGCGCCGCTGCCCCACTTCACGTCCAGAACGAGCGCCTGGGTGTTCTCCGCAAGCTTCTTCGACATGATGCTCGCCGTGATCAACGGTATGGAGGGCACCGTGGCCGTCACGTCCCGCAACGCGTAGAGCTTCTTGTCCACGGGCGCCAGGCGCGCGGTCTGCCCGATGATCGAACAACCGCACGCTTCGATGACGCGCAGGAATTCGTCGGGCTGCAGATCGGTCCGATAGCCGGGGATGGACTCGATCTTGTCCAGCGTGCCGCCCGTGATGCCCAGCCCTCGCCCGGAAATCATCGGCACCGCCACGCCGCGGCAGGCGACCAGCGGGGCCAGGATCAGGGACACCTTGTCCCCGATGCCCCCCGTGGAGTGCTTGTCGACGGTGGGCTGCTTCAGGCGCGAGGTGTCCAGCAGATCGCCGGATTTCATCATCACGTCCGTCAGCGCCGCGATCTCGTCGAAGGTCATCCCGCGGAAGTAGATGGCCATGGCCATGGCGGCTGCCTGGTAGTCAGGGATGGCGCCGCTCCCATAGCCCTCGAAAAACGAACGGATCTCGTCGACCGAGAGAGCCTGTCCGTCGCGCTTCTTCTCGATGATCCACTGGGGAAGCATGCCGTCACCATACCGTCACCCGCGACTGCTGTCCATTCCGAATCTGGCGAAGTCGACGGCCTCCAGCGGGCAGAAACCTGAAGGCATCTGCGTGGAAACGCAGATGCCCCGGCTTGGAACCTTGTGTTCGATACACGCCTCGAAGGGCGATGCTCAGAGATTGACCTCGACCTTCGCCTTGCCGCGCAGTCCCTCGACAAAGCCCTCATAGGTCTCGCGGGACTTGCGGTTCAGAAGCATCTGCTTGACCTGGTCGCGCGGCGGCGGCCCCGCCTGGTCATGCTTGCTGACTTTGATGATGTGGAATCCGAACGACGTTTCGACCACGTCGCCGATCGCTTCCGGTTCCTGCGCAAACGCCGCGTCCTCGAACGCCTTGACCATCTGGCCGCGCCGGAAGACGCCCAAGTCGCCTCCACGCTCGGCGCTGGGGCACTCGGAGTTCGCCTTTGCCAGCGGCTCGAACTCGGCGCCGTCAACCAGTTGCTTGCGCAGAGCATCAGCCTTCGCGCGCTTCTCGGTCTTCTGCTCGGGCGTGTCCGACTCCCCGGTCTTGATCAGGATGTGCCGGGCCGCCACCGTTTCCGGCAGGGACGCATCGGGGTTCTCGGCCAGGAAGGCGTCGATCTGCGCGTCATCCACTTCCTGCTCGCTCTTGAGAACAGACTCCAGCAGTTTGTTGATCCGCACACCGACCAGGACTTCCTCCTTCATCCGTTCCTCGCCCATCGGACTGCTGCGCATCACCTCTTCCAGCGTCTTATCGGGCGGCAGGGACTCGCGAATCTTCTGGAACGCCTCGTCCTGCTCCGTCTGCGAGATCGTAACGCCACGGCGGTCGGCCTCGTCCAAGAGCAGGCCGCGCATGACGAGCTGATCGACAACACGGTTCAGCAGGACCGGACGCCGCTGCGCCATGTCTTCGGGGGAAAGGTCCCCGAACATCGCCTTGAGACGCTCGTCCACGTCGCGCATCACCTCGCCGACCGTGTGGACATGCGCGTCCACCGTCACGAGGGGCGAATTCGGGTCGCGCGCGGCCAGCGCCTCCCATGAAACCCCCTCGGGCTGCGGTACGACGGCCTCGGCGCCGCTCACCGCGTTCGTGGAAACGACAGTCTCCGCCGCGGGCACGGCAGCCTCCTGCTTCCGACATCCGGCAGCCGTCAGGCACGTCAACACCAATAGCATAAGCATGATCCGCGACATGTAACCACCCCGCTGTTAGCCCGGCACCATCGCATCCAATGCGAATGACCGGTTCACGGTCTTCACGCCGAGCAAAGTTCCGAGCAGCATACCAAACAGGCGGGCGAATGCAAGGGTTTGCTCTCGCGTCAGGATCGTGTTGCGGATGTCAGGCGGATGGAGGGCGACCGACCAGGCCCGGAGGATGGCCATCGCATCGGCCTTCACCGGCACGGCCGAGCCGGCGCGCGCGTCGGTCTCCGCGCACGGCAGGCACAGCAAGAGGTCATGGTTGGGAGCCAGCGAGGCGGCCGCACCGTCCCGGTGCCGCGCGCCACAGCGGCCGCAGCGGTCGAACCGCGGCTGCACGCCGTCGATCCGCAGGAGCTGCGTCTCGAACCAGAAGACAGCCGCCGGCCGCACGACCGCCGTCGGCAGCCAGTCGAGCATCTCTTCGAGGAAACCGTACAGATCGCGCGCCGAAGCGCCGCCGAGGTCGGCACCCTGCACCAGGTCGCAGGCATAGGACGCCACGGCGGTCGCTGCCCAAGCCGTGCGGAAGCCCTCGCGCACCTTGAGGGGCGCGCACTCGCGGGCAATGTGCAGCCCGCCGTGATCGCGTTCGTAGAACAGCAGCTCGCAGGTGTAGAACAGGTCGTACTGCCCGAGAAACGCGCTCTTGGGACGTTGGGCGCCCTTGACCAGCGTGGCGATTTTCCCGCGTGAGGGCGTCAGCCACGTGACGACGTGCGACGTCTCGGAGAAAGGCGCCACGCGCAAGACGATGGCCTCGGTCCGCTCGATGGCCGCTCCGGCGTCGTTCACGACAGCACCGCCGCGTTGAGCAGCAGCACCGTGACGCCGAAGTAGATCAACAGGGCCAGCACGTCATTGGCGATCGTCACGAACGGACCGGCCGCCACGGCGGGATCGACACGCAACCGGCTGAGCACGGTCGGCACGCAGGCGCCGAACACGGTGGCGAACGTCATAGCGGAGAACAAGGAAATGGAGACAATGCCGGCGAGGAACACCGCCGGCAGGGCGCTCAAACTCTCGGGCGAACGCAGGATCAGGAACAGGGCCCACCCGCCGATCGCCGCTGCGCACACGAGTCCCATGATCGCGCCCGTCAGCACTTCACGCAGCAACAGGCGCCACAGATCCCGCCCTTTGAACGTTCCCAGCGCAATGCCGCGCACGACCAGAACGGAGGCCTGGATGCCCGCGTTCCCGCCCATGGCCAGCACGATCGGCACGAAGGCCGCGAGGATCAACACGTCCGCGATGCGAGAGACATAGTTGCGCAGGATCCAGCTTGTCAGCGTGCCGCCCACCAGCGTCACGAGCAACCACGGCAGCCGCACCATCGAGCTGCGCAGGGGCGAGCGCGTTTCGAGCTCGACGTCGTCCGAACCCGCCATGCGGAACAGGTCCTCGGAAGCTTCTTCTTCCATGACGTCGATCGCATCGTCGGACGTGATACGGCCGACGAGGCGGCCTTGAACGTCGACGACCGGGATCACCTCCATGCCATACCGGTTCATCAGCACCGCGACCTGCTCCTGGTCCATGTCCGTGCGGGCGACGGCCTGGGGCTGTTGTGCGAGATCCCGCAGGGCGCGGCTCTTGTTGCGTTCGCGGAGAAGTTCCCAGACGTCGATCTGTCCCAGAAGCCGGTTCTGCGCGTCGACGGTGAACGCGTAGACGAACCGTTCCTCGCTGTCCAGATACGCAATGGCGTCCAGCGCCTCGCCCACGGTGCGCTCCGACTGCATCGCGAGCACGCTGGGCGTCATGATGCCGCCGGCCGTGTCCTCTTCGTACTGGAGCAGCTTGCGGACGTCCTCGGACTCCTCCTGCTCCATCAAGTCGAGCACGTGCTCGCCACGGTCGTCGGTAAGCTCGCCGATCACGTCGGCCGCGTCATCGGGATCCATCTCCTCCACGATGTCGGAGAGGTCGTGGTCGGAAATGTCGTCCAGAATCTCCGCGGCGCCCATGTCCACCAGTTCGGCCAGCACATCGGGGCGCATCGATTCGTGGATCAGCGAAAGGAGTTTGCCCGCGTAGCGCTTGGGGGCGAGGAAGATCGCCTCGGCCGCGTCGGCGGCGTGAAGCCCCCTCAGTCGGTCCGCCACGGACGCCCAATCGCCCGCGCGCATCAACTCCTTCAGGGGCGTCTCAGACGCTTGGCTCCCCGACATGCGCAGTCTCCCCCTCCGTGCGATTCGAGTCCTTGACCCACGCCTCGAGCTTGTCCAGCAGCGATCCGTCCGAGGACTCCGCCGCCTGCGGCTTGACGGCGCCCGCGGACATGATGAACGTCAGCGCTTCAGAGACCGAGATCGTGGTGGCTATCAGTTCCGACCGCGGGGCCACAATGAACACGCCGGACGTGGGGTTGGGCGTCGTGGGGATGAACAGGTTGGCGCACGGGGCGTCCAGCGGCACACCCGGCAGCTTTCCCGAAAGACCTGGCGCGGCGGGCGCGGTCACAAAGGCCAGCGAGAAGATGCCCACGCGCGGATACTGGATGAAAACAACCTCCTTGAAGAACGTCTTGCGCTGCGAGAAGAGCGACTCGCTGATCTTGCGGACCGCGATGTAGACCCCCTTGATCACGGGAAGGCCGGCCAACACCCTGTCGCCAAACTGGTATAGCCGCCGGCCCACGAAGTTGCGGGCGAAGACACCGAGAATATAGAAGCCGGCCAGCATGATGCAGACGCCGAGCAGACGGACTCCGAACGTACTTTCGATGCCAATCTTCGCCACAAGATCCCGCCGCGCCACCAGCCAGTCGGTGGCGAACCGCAAACCAAACTGCAAGACGAGCAGCGTGATCAGCACGGGGACCATCAGAAACAGCCCCACGAGCATGTTCGCACGCAGTGACCGCCCCAACGCGCCCAGAAAGGTTGCTTTCGTTCTCATGGCTCCGCGACTTTTCGACATCCTCGACCTGCCTTTACCGACCAGTCCGCCAATCCCTTGACCAGCCCGCGCTCGCGCGCGCGCCTCAACCACACCAGTTCCCGGCGCCGCATGCGCCGCCGTTCCACATCCGACGCGTCGTCGGCGCCATGCAGATGATCGCACCCATGCGCAATGTAGAGCGCCAACTCATCGTCCGCCGTCCAACCACGCGCGCACCGGCTGATATTCCCGGCCACGAGCACCGCCCTCTGAACGTTGACCGCAAGGTCCGCGTCCCGTCGGTCCGCCTCCCCCGGAAGGGGGTCATAGCCGCACGCCACCACGTCCGTGGCTCCGGCAAGCCCCATGACCGCCTCATTGAGCCCCCCCATGCCCGCGTCATCGAGCAAGATGACGGAAACGCAACCCCAAGCCGGTTCCGCGCTACGCGGCCGCACCCCCGCGCGCAACAGAAAACGCGTCAGTTCCACCAGCAGGGCCGCCTCGACCCGCACCATTCGTTGCCTGTTGATCACCCGTATCTCCATACCGTGGATACGGTACTCTGCCATGCAGCATGCTGGCCAGCGTAAAAACGAGCGCCTTGCGGATGCGCGTGAGATCGATCATGGACAACGGCGCCTCGTCCAGTTGGCCGTCGTCGATGCGCTGCTGCACAATGGAACGTACCAGGCTGTCGAGATTCGCCGGCGTAACCTTCTCCAGGGACCGCGACGCCGCCTCGACGCCATCCGCGATGCACAGGATGGCCGACTCGCGCGTGGAGGGCTTCGGCCCGCCGTACCTGAATTCCCCTTCGTTCAGAGGCGCGAGAGTTCGCTTAGAGCCCATCCCCTCAGTCTCGAACTCCATTTGCGCCATGGCCTTGTGGTGAAAGCAGCTCATCAGGCTCGTGCCATGGTGCTCCTGGATCGCTTCCAGGACGGCGCGCGGCAGCTTGTAGTGCAGCGCCAGGCTCAGCCCCTCCTTGACGTGGGCCTTGACGATCAGAGAGCTCATGCTGGGCGCCAGCTCGTCATGCGGATTCTCGCTGCGCATCTGGTTCTCGGAGAAGAACTCGGGCTTCGTCAGTTTGCTGATGTCGTGGAAATACGCGCTGACCCGGGCCAGGAGCGAATTGGCGCCAATGGCATCCGCCGCGGCCGACGAGAGGTTCGCGACAACCAGGCTGTGGTGGTAGGTTCCCGGCGCCTCCAGCGCCAGCCGCTGCAGCAACGGGTGCCCAAGGTCGGAAAGCTCCAGCAGTGTGATGTCACTGGTGATGCGGAACAGCGCCTCGAAAAACGGCAGCGCCAGGAGCGCCACGGCGGCCGAAAGCAGTCCGCCCACGAGGCACGCGGCAGCCTGGTGGATCGTGCGCGTCGCCTCGGCGGTTTCCCAGTCCGCGGCCACGACGCCGAACACGCAGATGACCTGGGCCAGCCCCACCATCAAAGCGCGCCGCGTGACCTTGCTGCGCGTACGCACCCCCTCCATCAGGACGACGCTCACGCCCGTGGCAACCATACCGCACAGCAGCATCGACAGCGACCCACCCGCCATGCATGCCAGGACCAGCGAGGTCCAGAGCCCGGCGGCAAGCCCCGCCCGGGCATTCAGCAGAATCGTCGCCAACGTGGGCGCCAGCGCGAACGGAAGCAGAAACCGGGCAATATCGTCGGGAATCGGCAGAATCCGCCCGGTCATGTGCCGCACGGTCCACCCCGTCCCCGTCGCAAGCACCGACACCAGGACCAGCAGAAGAATCCGGGCATTGTTCCGGCCTAGCTCCGGCGCGACCACACGCAGGAATAACCCCACAGCCCCCCGCCCCGGCCAGAAGCAGTGCTGCCGTGCCGGACAGGGGAAGCAGCACGTCCATCGTCCACGATCGAGAGATCAGAATGTCCATCCCGACGAATGCCACGCCGAACAACCATCCCACGGCCGCGATGACGAAGGCCACCGACGGCCGGTCCGCCATCGTCACGTTCTCGGCCACGTTGCGGGCGGACTGCTTCTCGCGACTGCGCGTCTTGCGGGTTCTGAGTTTGGAGAGGGTCGATTTCATGGGGTCTTACCCGATCGGAAGGCCATTACTATAGTC
>JAQBFL010000251.1:0-16182 GCA_032123415.1 bacterium
GCTAGATTTCCGATATTCGATTCGGTTTGCCGTCTCCGCGACGGCTGATATGTGCGCGAAATCGACTCTGGAGGTCAGACATGCCGCGTTTTCGCTACACCGCGATGGATGCCAAAGGAACGGAGACAGAGGGCGTCATTGACGCAGAGAATCAGTCTCAGGCCCTAACCGCGATACGCGGCAAGGGCATGTACCCGACCAAGGTGTTGCCGCTTGACGAGCAGAAGAAGGGGGCCGTCGGCAAGGCCAAGGGGCAGGAGCGCGGCAAGGGGCTCAAGGGAGAACTGCGCCTTCCGTATTTCCTCAAGGCGTCGGTCAGGCCCAAGCAACTTATGGTGTTCACGCGTCAGTTGGCGACGCTGGTGGCTGCCGGCCTGCCGCTGCTGCGCGGGCTGCGCATCCTTCTCAAACAAGAGAGGAGTCAGGCCTTGCGCGATGCGCTCGGCGCCATGGGCGAGTCCGTGGAAGGCGGCAGCACGTTTTCCGAAGCGCTGGGGCAGCACCCCAGGATCTTCGACAACCTGTTCGTGAACATGGTCAAGGCGGGTGAGGCTGGCGGCGTGCTGGACGTGGTGTTGTCCCGGCTGGCCGAGTTCATGGAGAAAGCCGAGAAGATCAAGAACAAGGTCAAGAGCGCCATGATCTATCCGATCGTCGTGCTCGTGGCCGCCATTGGCATTCTGACCTTCCTTCTGATTAACGTGATTCCAAAGTTTGCGGAGATTTTTAAAGACCTGCTGGGCGAGGACCAGTTGCCGGGGCTCACCCAGTTCGTGATCACGGTGAGCAATATCGTCGCGCGGCGGTGGTACTTCGTTTTGGGAACGATTGCCGTGATCGTGTTCGCCATGCAGTTGTGGCGCAGGACGGCGCGGGGCCGGGCCGTTTTGGACAAGATGAAGCTGAAGATGCCCTTGTTCGGACCGCTGTTCAGCAAGAGCGCCATTGCGCGGCTGTCACGAACGCTGGGCACGCTGCTCAATTCGGGCGTACCGGTGCTCCAGGCTCTCAATATCGTGCGCGACACGAGCGGCAACGAGGTGATTGCACGGGCCGTGCAGCATGTGCATGACAGCGTGAAAGAGGGCGAGTCGATGGCGATGCCGATGGAATCCTCGGGGGCGTTTCCCGCCATGGTGGTGAGCATGGTGGACGTCGGTGAGGAGACCGGCGCCCTGCCGGACATGCTGCTGCGCGTGGCGGACAACTATGACGACGAGGTCGACACGGCGGTCGAGGGCCTGACGTCCATCATCGAACCGCTGATGATCATCATCTTGGCGTTCATCATTGGGACGATCGTCATCGCGATGTTCGTTCCGCTGATCACGATCATTACGAAGATGTCTCAGTAGGTGTGACGAAACGCAGGGGACGCAAGGGCCGGGGCCCGGTTCGAGCACCTCGGGCCGGCGCCGAAGGCTGACGGAAGTCAGGACCGGCAGCGGCCCGTGACGTTCGATGAGACCACCTTGCGCGGCAGCAGCTTCCAGAAGGTCGACTTGATCGTGCGGTTTCGAAACGTCGATCTTCGTCGCGCCGCGGTGGCGGACATGTCCGCGTGTTCCGCACGCGGTATTTGGCGGGGGGCGTGGCGGCGGAATCGGCCACGACCGGTCGCGCGACCGGTCGCGGCTGCCTCGGGTGCGCTGACGCGCACTCAGTCTTGGGCGATTGCCGAGACCGGGCACTCGTCGGCGCAGGTTCCACAGTCGGTGCAGATGTCCGGATCGATCACGAACTTCGGATCGCCCTCGCGGATCGCCTCGACGGGGCAAGCCTCTTTGCAGGCTCCGCACATCGTACACTCGTCTGAAATGACGTAGGCCATCTCAACCTCCACAACTTGTTGCTCTGCCACCTCGACCCGGGGGGGCGACCGCCGCCCCCTACCTTGAGTGAAGTGAAGCTTGTATTTTTACTCGATTCCGACGGGCAATGCACGCACGAAGTGCGAACGATCGGCAATCGGTGCGGCAATCGCTGTTGCAATTTCCGCGTGTGGCGCTACACTCACTGAGCGGATAAAGGTGGCCGCGGCGTCGGGACCATGGTGTGAGCGCATGCCGGGTGGGGGCGCTGCGGTTCTGGAGGTCAAGCGATGACGGAAGAGACCGTAAGAGTCCTGATCGTCGAAGACGACGAGGACGACTACATCTACACGCGGCACCTGCTGAGCGCGGACAAGGGCGGGCGCTATGACGTGCGCTGGGCGGACCGTCTCGAAACCGCCGTCAGCTACCTGGGCAGCCTTCAGGTGGATGTGGTGTTGCTGGACCTCTCGCTGCCCGACTCGTTCGGGTGGGATACGTTCACGACCGTCCGGCATCGTGCTCCGGATGTTCCCGTTATCCTGTTGACCGGCGTGCAGGACGAGGAGCTCGGCGCGCGCGCGGTGCACGCGGGCGCCCAGGACTACCTGGTGAAGGGCGGTCTGAGCACGGCGTTGCTGTGCCGATCGATCCGATACGCGATCGAACGCCGGCGTGCTCAGGACGCGCTCAGGACGGCCTACCGGGATCTCCAGGGGGTGATTGGGCAAAGCAAGCGCGACTTGGATGAGCGGAGCCGTCAGCTTCTGGTCGAGACGTCCCGGCGGGAACGGGCCGAGCGGGCGTTGGGCGATGCCTGCGGCGTGGAAGCGCTGTGCGCCCTGGTGGAGCACACCTCGCAGCGGTTCGGCGCGGCGCTGGCGGGAATTCGCGAGCGGGCGGCAGCCCTGATGGACAAACGGGGCGCCGCCGCCCACGCGGAGCACGGCGAGAGCATCGCCGAGGCGGCGCAAAGCGCGCTGACCATGAACGAGAGCCTGGCGTGCGCGGCGCGGGCGGGGCAGCGGGCGTCGCGGATCGAGGATGCCAACTTGGCGGCCGTGGTCCAGGACATCGCGGCCGGCACGCGGAGCGGAACGGCGGCCGGGGGCGTTATGGTGCGGTTCGATCCAGGCGCGGGCACGCCCAACGTGCGCACGGATCCGCGGCAACTGTCCGAGATTGTGAAGGTGCTCGTCGAAGGGGCCGGTCCGGTTCTGCCCTCGGGCGGAGACGTGTGGCTTCAGTTGACGGACGTCGGGAGCCGGTTGCGCGGCGGGGATCCCGCCAAGCGCTACGTGACGCTGGACGTGTTGTACGGCAATCTGACCGTGGACGTTCCGGTGCTCGACAGCCTGCTGCTGCCGCTGGCCGGAGACGGATGGTGGGGGCGGGGCGAGATGCCGCCCGGGCTGGGGTTCATGGTTCTACGAAGCCGCGTGCAAGGCTGGGGTGGGGACGTGGAGATCATCGAGAGAACCGAAAAAGGGGGCGGCCTGCGCGTCTACTTCGAGGTCGGCAACACCGCGGCGCGGGATGACGATCTGCCCGCCAGCGCGCTGGCGGCGGGGCGCGGCATCCTGGTGGCCGATGACGACGATGAAGATCGCTCCATGATCGGGCGGGCGCTGGAGGCGGCGGGGTACCGCGTGTTGCTGACGCGCAGTGCATGCGAAGGCATTATGCACCTGCGCGCGAAGCGGCCCGTGGCGGCCGTGGTGGTGGACGCCGTGATGCCGGACCGTGGCGGACGGCATCTGCTGCGCGCGGCGCGCGTGGCGTCGCCGGATGCGGGGATCGTCGTCACTTCCGGCTTTCCCCGGGACTTTGTGCAGGATTTGATGAGCGACCGCAACTGGAATTTCGTTCAGAAGCCCATCGAGGCGAGTACCTTGGTGGCGGCGGTCGACGCGGTCGTTCGAGGACGTTTTGCGGGCGAAAGACAGGGAGGTCGCTGACGTGGAGATGTCTGTTCAACAGCTTGTGACGGCGTGGGTGGCGGGCGCTTTTGCGGCCGCGTTTCCCGGTCGGGATGAAGCCGTTGCCGCCTGCGGCGCGTCGCCCACGTCCAACGCGGAGTTCGGCGACTTCCAGTCCAACGACTGCATGCGACTGGCCAAACTGCTGCATCGTCCGCCGCGCGCCGTGGCCGAGGCCTTTCTGGCGGCGGCGGGGAATCCGCCGTTCGCCGGACGGATCGAGGTGGCCGGCCCGGGTTTCATCAACATCACCCTCGACGACGCCTGGCTGGCCGAAACCCTCGGGCGGTTCGGCGCGGACACGAGGTTGGCGGTTCCCGAGTCCGGGACGGGTCGGACGGTGGTGATGGATTACGGCTCGCCGAACATCACCAAGCCGTTGCACATCGGGCACCTGCGGTCCCACAACATCGGCAGCGCGCTGGACCGGTTGTACCGGCGGCTGGGCTATCGCGTGGTGGCCGACAACCACCTCGGCGATTGGGGGACGCAGTTCGGCATCACGATTATGGGATTCCGGCTTTTCGGCGACGAAGCGCGCATGCGCGATTCTCCGTTGGAAGAGCTGGAGCGCGTCTACGTCAAGAGCTACGAGAAGGGCAAGCAGGACGAGGCGTGGCTGGCGCGTTGCCGCGAGGAACTCGTCAAGCTGCAGTCGGGCGATCCCGAGAGCCTGGCGCTCTGGGAGATGTTCACGAAGTTCAGCCTGGACGAGCTCGACCGGGTCTATCGGCGCCTTGGCGTGCGGTATGACATCGTCCGCGGGGAGAGCTACTATCGCGACAAGCTGCTGCCGATGCTGAACCTGCTGGCCGAGCGGGGGCTGACACGGGTCAGCGAAGGGGCGACCGTCGTGGACCTGGATGCGGAGGGTTTGCCGCTGTGTATCGTTCGCAAGAGCGATGGCGGTTTCAACTATGCGACCTCCGACCTGGCCACGGCGGCCAGCCGCCAGGAGGAGTTTCATCCAGAACGCATTGTCTATGTGACCGACGAGCGACAGCAACTGCATTTCAAGCAAGTCTTTGCCATTTGCAGACGGCTGGGACTCGATGTGCGGATGGATCACGTGTGGTTCGGTCTGATGCGGCTTCCGGACGCGACGTTCTCGACGCGCGAGGGCAACGTGATCAAGCTCGATGCCCTGCTGGACAAGGCGGAGGAACTGGCGCTGGGCCTGGTGCGAACGTCGAGTCCGGGCATGGACGAAGCGCAGCAGCGCGCCGTGGCGCGCGCGGTGGGGATCGGCGCGGTGAAGTATGTGGACCTGAGCCAGAACCCGCAGAGCCTGGTGACTTTCACGTGGGAGAAGGCCCTTTCCATGGAGGGCAACTCGGGGCCGTATCTGCAATACGCCTATGCGCGCATCGCCAGCGTGCGGGACAAGTACGCTGAGCGCTTCCCGGGGGCGGATCCCGATGCCGCGCCCATCCGCTTGACTGACCCGATCGAGCGGGCGCTGGCCGTGCGGCTCGTGCGGTTCCCGGAGGTTGTCGTGGCGGCGGCGGAGTCGTACAAGCCGAGCATGGTGGCGGACTACCTGGTCGGGCTGGCGCAACTCTACAGCAACTTCTACCAGAACCTTCCCTTTCTCAAGGCCGAAGAAGGCGTTCGGGAGAGCCGGGTCAGGCTGTGCGGCGTGGTGGCCCGCGTGCTGCGCGAGGGTCTGGAACTGCTGGGGATCGAGCCGCTGGAACGGATCTGAGCCGGTGGGCCGGTGCGCGCGGCCGCGTCAGCCGCCGCTGGCGATCCACGCGCGGATCTTCTCGCTGAACGCGAAGGCGCGCTCCTGAATCGACATGAACCCGTCCTGACCGACCGCGATGAGCACCGCCCCCATGACCGCCCGCAGATAGACGGCGTCCGTCACGGCGAAGACGTAGTACAAGGTGTAGAAGGGGACGAGAAGGCAGAGAATGCCCTGATAGACGGAATCTTCGAAGGCCTTGATCATGACGATCAGGTGGCAGGCGATGAGTCCCACGGCCGCATAGCGCTGAAGCTGGCCGAGGTACGCCGGGGGAAGGCCTCCGCCGTAGCGCAAGTAGGTCGCGGCGCCGCCGAGGACGAAGAACACGAGCCACGCATAGATATGGTGCCGCACCTTGGCGCGTCCCTGCCGGCGGGGACGGTGCCTGCCGGGCCACAACGGGGCCGCATCGGTCGGGGGGCGCGTGTCTTCATTGGGCGCCTCGGATGCGCCTGGTACGATGGTCTTCACGCGGGGCTTGGGCTTGGGGTCGGACCGTTGCGGTCGCGGCAGTTCCGCGCCGCAACCTCTGCACATCAGCGCCTCGTCGCTGACGAACTCCGAGAAGGTGCTCGTCTTCGAGCACTTCGGGCATGTTGCCTGCAAATCGGCCATCTCGGCGAGATCTCCCGTGTTGCGTTCCGGCTGCAACTATCTCAAATACGCGGCGCCGTGTCACGGAATAAGCGCGCGCCGCGGCGATACGGAACCCGCGCGCGGGGGCCGGCCCGATTCGCGGGTTGCGAACCATGAATCCGGCATCGCCCACGACGCGGACGCTCAATTGTCTTGTCCGCGGGCCTCTTCTGTGCTATGCGCTAAGACACATTCGGGGGCTGAAGGCTGTGGCCGCCCGAATCGAAAGGAAACCATTCGCATGAGCGGTCTGAACATCGAAGAGATCATGAAAAGCCTGCCGCACCGCTATCCATTCCTTCTGGTGGACCGGATCCTCGAGTGTGACGGGCAGAAGCGGATCGTCGGCATCAAGAACGTGACGATCAACGAACCGTTCTTCCAGGGGCATTTCCCGGGGCTTCCGGTGATGCCGGGCGTCCTGCAACTGGAGGCCATGGCGCAGACAGCCGGCATTCTGCTCAACCGCGTCGGCAATCTCGAGGGCGGCATTCCGTATTTCATGGCCATCGACAACGCGCGGTTCCGCCGCATCGTCAAGCCGGGCGACCAGTTGCGCATCGAAGTCGAGATCACGAATATCCGGTCCCGTTCCGCCAAGTTCAAGGCCGTGGCGACCGTGGATGGCGCCGTGGCGTCGGAAGCGGAGATGATGTGCATGATCGCCGAACGGAAGGCAGGGGCATGAGCGAGGTTCATTCCACGGCGGTGGTGGCGCCGGGCGCGGAGCTCGGGCGCGAGGTGTCGGTCGGTCCGTTCTGCTCGATCGGTTCCCACGTGAAGCTCGGCGATGGCGTGCGCCTGGTCTCCCACGTGGCGGTGGAGGGTTACACGACGATCGGCGCGGGCTGCGTAATCTTTCCGTTCGCTTCGTTGGGCTCCCAGAGCCAGGATCTGAAGTACCGCGGAGATGTGACCTACGTCGAGATCGGCGAGCGTACGACGCTGCGCGAGTACGTGACCGTCAACTCGGGCACAAAGCCCGGCGAGGTCACGCGGGTGGGGTCCGGTTGCCACATCATGGCCTACTGCCACGTGGCGCACGGCTGCCGCGTGGGGGACCGGGTGATCATGGCCAACGGCGCCACGCTGGGCGGCGAGGTGCTCGTGGACGACGATGCCGTGCTGGGCGGGTTGTGCGCGGCGCACCAGTTCTGCCGCGTGGGGCGGATGTCCATGGTGGGCGGCATGACGAAGGTGACGCAGGACTGCGCACCCTACACGATCGTCGACGGCAATCCCGCTTCGGTTCACGGGCTCAACAGTGTGGGCATGAAGCGCAAGCAGGTTCCGGCGGAGAACGTGGAGCGGCTGAAGCAGGCGTACCGTTTGGTGTTCCGCGAGGGGCTGACGGCGGCGCAGGCCGTGGAGCGCATCAAGGCCGAGGTGGGGGCATGCGAGGAAGTCCGGGAATTTACGGCATTTGTGGAAACGACGGAGCGCGGCCTGGTCCGGTGAAAGTCACGGGGCCCGGAGCGAGGATCGGACGGCAATCATGAGGCGAATCCTGTGCGTTCTGGCGGCGGCCTGCTGCGTGGCGGGCGGTGCCCGCGCGGCCGACGATGACGGCGCGATCAACTTCAGCTTCGACCAGGTGAGCATTCCGTCGTTCGTCAAGCTGGTCGGCGACGTCACGGGGTTCCGCTTCGTGGTCGGATCCGACGTGGACGGCAAGGTGACGGTCGTGGCGCCGCGCGTACGCCGGTCGGAAGTGTTTCCCCTGTTCGTCTCGGTTCTGGAGTCCAGCGGATTTTCCGTGGTCGAGGACAACGGGCTGTACCGGGTCGTCAAGATGGCCGAGCGCAAGTCGCCGGCGGCGCCGGTGATCGGATCGGACGAGCCGGCGCCGGCGGGCGGCGGCATCGTCACGAAGGTCATTCACGTCAGGAACGTGTCGGCAGCGGAGTTGGCGCGCGTGCTGGAGAGCAAGGTCGGTGGCGGGGCTTCGAGCATCGGCGCCGTCGAGGA
Source organism: bacterium (assembly GCA_032123415.1). Taxonomy (GTDB): domain Bacteria; phylum Verrucomicrobiota; class Kiritimatiellia; order UBA8416; family JADHWI01; genus JAQBFL01. Next base: position 8,145 of record JAQBFL010000251.1, read on the forward strand.
GACGAATCACCTGATCGTGACGGACACGGCCGCGAGTGTGCGGCAGATCGAGCAGATGGTGGCCGAGATCGACCGTCCGGGGATCGCGCGCATCACCGATGTCGTGACGCTGCACTTCACCGGCGCCGACGATGTAGCCGCCCAGATCCATGCCGCCATGGGGGCGAGCGAGACGCGCGGCGACACGCTGCGCAAGCGGCTGCCGACGGCGCCGGGCATTCGCAGCGAGACGGCGCGCGTGGCGACGGTGGTGGCCGCGCCGCACTCCAACCAGCTCGTTCTTATCGGCACGCGCGAGCAGATCGTCGAGATGCGCGGGATCGTCGAGCGCATTGACGTGGACGCGCCCGTGGGGCGGGGGCGGCTCAACGCGGTATTCCTCAAGTACATCTCCGCCGAGGAGGCCGCCAAGAACCTGACCGCGCTGCTGGCCATGCCCGCGGATAAGGAAGAGAGCGGCCCGCAACGCGGCCGCATCGCGGTGCAGGCAAGCGCATCGAACAATGCCCTGCTGGTGGACGCCTCGGCGGGCGAGTTCGAGGTCGTCAAGCGTCTTGTGGAGACGCTGGACCAGGCGCCCAAACAGGTGCACATCTCGGTCCTGATCGCGGAGGTCACGGCCTCGGACTCCCTCGACCTCGGGGTCGAGATGGCGGCCGTGGAGATGCCCGGCAGCGTTGGCGACACGGTCGTCCAGGCCGGCAGCTTGTTCACGGGCGGCACGGAGAGCATCATGAACTCGGTCCAGAGCGGCCTGTTCCCGCAGGGTATTACGGTCGGCGTCGGCAAGGGAACCAGCACCGACGACGACGGAAATATCGTCACGAGCTATCCGGCACTTATCAACATCAAGGCGCTCAAGCAGAACTCCAACTTCCGCATCAAGTCCGAGACCTCGCTCGAAGCGCAGGACAACCGCGAGGCGACGCTGAAGATTGTGGACGACATCCCGATCCTCAAGTCGACCATTGAAGGCGGTTCCGGAACCTCCCGCGACGTGATCCAGAACATCGAGCGCATCGACGTGGGCATCAAGCTGGCGCTCACCCCCCGCATCATACCCGGCGGGCTGGTTCAGATGGAACTGCACCCCAGCATCGAGGCCGTGATCGATGAGGGGTCGGGCGTCAACTACACGCCGACGATCGCGAGGCGCGAGGTCTCGACCACGGTTATGGTGCCGGACGGGCGGACGATCGTGATCGCGGGGCTGACGCGGGAAGACCGCCGGAAGATCGAGAAGCGGGTCCCGTTCCTGGGGTCCATCCCGCTGATCGGCTGGCTGTTCCGCAGCAAGCTGGATTCGATTCAGAATACGAACATCCTGATCTTCGTGACGCCGCGCATCGTCGGCGATGTGGCGACGGCCCAGGGGGTGGCGGCGGAGTGGGAGCGTAAGACGGGGTTGTCGTCAAGCGATGAATGACCGGGCGGCAGAGTCGATTCCCGGTGCGGCAGAGGTCGAGGACATTGCCGCGCTCGCGGCACGTTTCGGTCTGGCTTTCGTGCGCGACATCCCGGAAGGGGCGCTCGATCCCGAGCTGGTGCGCGACCTGCCCGTGGAGTGGGCGCGCACGCATGTTTTGCTGCCGATCCGCGGGGCGGGTGGCGGCGTGGTGGTCCTGACCGCCGACCCTCGCGCCGCGGAGAAGGTCGACTACGTCGGGGTGCTGCTGAAGACCGACGCCACGCCCGTGCTGGCGCCGCGCGAAGTCATTCTCTCCGGCGTCGAGCGCTGTTACTTCAGCAAGACCGAAACGCCGGGCGATTTTCTCAGGAGCATCCTGGCCGCGGGAGAAGGCGTGGCGCTGGCGATCGCAGGGGACGACCTGCTGCGCTCGACGCGCGAGGCGCCGGTTTCACAGTTGGTGAACCTCGTGCTGCTGGAGGCGGTGAAGCGCGGCGCGTCCGATATCCACCTCGAGCCGTTCGAGACGCGCCTGCGCGTGCGCTATCGCATCGACGGCGTTCTCTACGAGCAGCCGTCCCCGCCGAAGTCCATGGAGGACGCCATCGTCTCGCGCATCAAGGTCATGGGGCGGCTGGATATCGCCGAGCGCCGCCTGCCCCAGGACGGCATGGCCAAGGTGCGCGTGGGCGAACGCGAGATCGACGTTCGCGTGTCGACGGTTCCGATCGCGGCCGGCGAGCGCGTGGTTCTGCGATTGCTCGACCGGGCGAGCGCGCTGCTGCCGCTGACGGCGCTGGGCATGCGCGACGAAATCCTGGCCGGTTTCCTGCGGCTTCTGTCGCAACGAAACGGCATCGTGATCGTGGCGGGTCCGACGGGCTCCGGCAAGACGACGACGCTCTACGCGGCGCTCACGCACCTGGACGCCGGCCGCCGCAATATCATGACGATCGAGGACCCGATCGAATACCAGTTGCCGGATATCGGGCAGATCCAGGTGAAACCGAAGATCGGGCTGACGTTTGCGAGCGGGTTGCGTCATGTGCTGCGGCAGGACCCGGACACGATTCTCGTGGGCGAGACGCGCGACGCCGAGACGGCGGAGGTGGCGATGCGGGCGTCTCTGACCGGGCACTTGGTTTTTACGACGCTGCACACCAACGACGCGCCGGGCGCGGTGGTGCGCTTGCTGGACATGGGCGTGGAGCCGTTCTTGGTGGCGTCGTGCCTGCGCGGCGTGCTGTCGCAACGGTTGGTGCGGCGGCTGTGCCCGGTCTGCCGCGCAAAGCGATCCGTGGCGGCCGGCGATGCCGCGGAGCTGGGCGAGGCAGGGTTGGCTCTGACGGGACGGGAGGTCTACGCGTCGGCCGGGTGCGCAGCGTGCCTGGAGGGGTATCGCGGTCGCGTCGGCCTGTTCGAGCTGCTGGTTCTCGACGCGGACATGCAACAGGCCGTGCGTTCCAGCCCGGCGGACGCCTCGGTGCTGCAGTCTCAGATGCGTCGGCGCGGCGTCCGCACGCTGCTCGACGATGGTGTCGACAAGCTGCTGGCCGGGGATACCAGCCTGCAGGAACTGCTCAGTGCCGTCTCCGGACCATGAGAACGTTTCAGTACAAGGGCTATGACGCGCAAGGGCGGACTTCGAGGGGGTTGATCGAGGCGCCGTCGGACAAGTCCGCGCGGGAGCGGCTGGCGGCGCAAGGCATCCTCGTCGAGAAACTGGGCGCCACCGGCCGGGTGGCGGTTTTCTCGCGCATGGACCGGGCGATGTTCTACCACGAGCTCGGCGCGCTGCTGGATGCGGGCGTTCCCATGGTGGCCGCGCTGGACCTGCTCATCACCTCTCCGGAGCACGTGGCCACGCGCAACCTGGTTGCGGCACTCAGGGACAGGGTGCGCGACGGCGAGGCGCTGTCGGACGCTCTGGACCGCGTGAGCCGCGCCGTGCAGCCCTTCGAGAGAGCGGTGCTCGATGCGGGGGCGCGCGCGGGCACCGTGGCTGCGATGCTGCGCCGGCTGGCCGTGTTCCTCGAGGCGCAAGAGACCCTTCGGGCGCGAGTGCAGTCCGCCCTGATCTACCCCGCGATCGTTGTGGCGATGGGCATCGTCGTGGGGGGCGTCATGCTGGGCGTGCTGTTGCCGAAGGCGCGCGAGTTTCTGGGCGGGAGCAGCGCTCAATTGCCGTGGCTGACACGGGCGCTGCTGGCAGGCGGCGGGGTGGCGACGGGGTGGGGTGGCGTGGCGCTGTTCTGCCTGCTGGCGGCCGCGGGCGTGCTCGGGCGGCGCGCGCTGGCGCAACCCCGGCACGCGGAGACATGGGACCGTTTGCTTTTCCGTCTGCCCGTGGCGGGGCGGGGCTATGCGCTGCTCGTCTGTCAGCGCTTCGCGCATACGCTGGCCGCGCTGTGCGGAGCGGGGGTCTCCCTGGTGGACGGCTTGAGGATGGCGGGGCAGTCCACAGGCAGCCGGTGGGTGGCCGGTCTGGCGGAACGGGAATCCGAGGCCGTGCGGCACGGCGAGCGGCTGTCGGACGCCGTGGCGAGGATTCCTCCCCTGGCGGCCTCCCTGCCGGGCTGGATACGCATCGGCGAGTCCGGAGGCGGTCTGACCGAGCTGCTCGAACGGGCGGCGGAGCGCTACGAGGGGCAGTGGGAACGGTTCGTCGGGCGGTCGATCGCCCTGCTTGAACCGCTGCTGATTGTCCTGATTGGCGGCTTCGTGCTGACCGTGGCCCTGGGCGTCCTGTTGCCGGTGCTGGAGATGACGCGCGTGCTCGGGAAGTAGCGGGGGCGACTTCCCCCACTCGTCTGCCGTAAATGGCCGCAACCATAGCGGAGGAGTAGACAAGCTCAAGAGGCTCAGGACACCCAGCGCTATGCGGCGAGGCTGGAAAAGAAGGCCCGTTTATTGGAAGACTGCTTCGACGCGGCCATCATTTGATCCGCGATCTGGCAGAATGTCGGTTGTGCGAGGCTGAGGCGAGAAACGAATGCATGTGGCCATTGTCCAAACCGCCGCCACGGATGACGCGGCGGAGAGTCTGTCACGCGCGTGGCGGCTCGTCCGGCGAATGAAACCTTGCGATCTCGTGGTCTTTCCCGAGGCGTTTGCGATCCGCACGTCGTCAGGCGCGTACGCCGCCGCGGCCGAGAAACTTCCTGGGGGGCCGATGACGGAGTTCCTGGCGGGAACGGCCCGGCGGCTTGGAGCGTGGGTCGCGGGCGGCATCATCGAGCGGGCCGGGCGGCGGGTGTACAATACGTGCGTTGTGCTGGATCGGGAGGGGCGCGTGCGTGCGCGCTATCGCAAGATCCACCTGTTCGAGGCCACGCTGGATACCGGACAGGTCGTGCGCGAGCGGGATTCGTATGACGCGGGCCGGGAGCCCGTGGTCGTGGACATCGAGGGCTGGCGAACCGGCCTGGCGATCTGCTACGACGTCCGCTTCCCCGAGCTCTTCCGCCTGTACGCCGAAGTGGGCGCGACGCTCCTGCTGGCGCCCTCCAACTTCACCCAGCGGACGGGCAAAGACCACTGGGAGGTGCTGCTGCGGGCGCGCGCCATCGAGAACCAATGCTACGTGGTGGCGCCGAACCAGTGCGGGACGAATCCGGTGACGGGCATTGCCAGTCATGGCCACGGCATGGTGGTCGACCCCTGGGGCCGGATTCTTTGTGCGGCCGCCGATTCGGAAGGGGTGAGGCGGGCCACGTTGGATCGGACGCATCTTGACCGGGTGCGGCGGCATGTGCCGGTGTTGAAACACCGCACACTATGAGCCGCGAAGGCGGGGGGCAGGCGTGTACTACGATACACACGCGCATTTCGAAAAGACCGAGGGCCCGCGCGGGGCGGAAGCCCTGGTGCCGGCCGCGCTGGCCGCGGGGGTGGACCGCATCCTCGCGGTCGGCGGATCGTGCCCGCTGAACCGCGGCGCGGTGGCGGCGGCGCGGCTGTTTCCCGGCGCGGTGGCGGCGGCGATCGGTTTTGACCGGGACCAAGCGCCCGAGCGGGCCCGTGACCACGCGGCGCTGGCGGCGGCCATGCAGCAGCTCGACGAGAACATGGACGCCCTCGGCGGGCAGGGCCTGGCAGTCGTGGCGGTGGGGGAGACCGGCCTCGATCTCCACTACAGCCCGGAGACGGCCGACCGGCAGAGCGCCCTGCTGGGCGCGCAGGCCGACCTGGCGTTGCGGCGCGGGCTGCCGTTGATCGTGCACAGCCGCGAGGCGGATGAGGCCACGCTCGAAGCGCTGGCGCCCTACGCCGCGGCGTGTCGCGCCCGCGACCGCCTGCCTGGCGTGCTCCACTGCTTCACAGGCTCATGGCCGTTCGCCGCCGCGCTGCTCGACATGGGGTTCTTCCTGAGTTTCAGCGGGATTGTCACGTTTCGCAACGCCGACGACTTGCGGGAGACCGCCCGGCGCGTGCCCGAAGACCGGTTGCTGATCGAGACCGACACGCCGTTTCTTACCCCCGCGCCGCATCGAGGTCGCCCCAACGAGCCGGCCCTGGTTGTGGACGTGGCGCAGGGGCTGGCGGCGGTGCGCGGCGTGCCGCTGGAGCGGCTGGCCGCGGCGACGAGCGCGAACGCCCGCCGATTGTTCCATCCTCTACTCCAGGCATGACATGCGGAGCTGGCGCAGCGCGAGGTCGGCCAGCGTCAGGGCCGCCATGGCTTCCACGATGGGTATGGCGCGGGGCACTACGCAGGGGTCGTGGCGGCCCTTAGCTTTGAGCGTCACTTCGCGGCCCTCGAAATCCGCCGTGGCTTGCGGCTGTGCGATGGTTGCCGGCGGCTTGAATGCCACGCGGAAAACGATGGGCTCTCCGTTCGAGATGCCGCCCTGGACGCCCCCGCTGAAGTTTGTGACCGTGCCGAGGCGCCCGTCCTTGAGCTCGAACCGGTCGTTATGGCTCGACCCGTGCATGCGCGCGCCGGCGAACCCCGAGCCGATCTCGAAGCCCTTGGTCGCGGGGATCGACAACATGGCCTGGGCCAGGCGCGCTTCGAGCTTGTCGAAGACGGGCTCGCCCCAGCCGGCCGGCACGTTGCGGCAGACGCAGTTCACGACGCCGCCGACCGAATCGCCACGGTCGCGCGCCGCCTCGATGGCGGCGATCATGCGCGCCGCGCTCTCGTCGTCGGGACATCGCACCATGTGCCGGTCGACCGCCTCGCGCGTGACGCGGGCGGGATCGACGGGCGGTGCGTCGATCTTGCCGACGGCGCTGACCCACGCGACGATCTCGACGCCGTACTTGACGAAGAGCAGCTTCTCGGCGATCGCTCCGGCGGCTACGCGGCCGATCGTTTCGCGGGCGCTCGAGCGTCCTCCCCCGCTGGACGCCTTGATGCCGTACTTCATGATATAGGTGTAATCGGCGTGCGAGGGGCGTGGAATCGAGGCCATCTCGCCGTAGTCCGCGGGCCGCTGGTCCCGATTGGCCACGGACAGGGCGATCGGCGTGCCGAGCGTGGCGCCGTTCTCCGTGCCGGAGAGGATCGTGACCGCGTCGGCTTCCTGGCGGGGCGTGGCGATGCCGCTCTGTCCGGGGCGGCGTCGGTCGAGCTGGGGCTGAATGTCCGCCTCCGTCAGGGCCAGGCGCGAGGGGCAGCCGTCCACGATAACGCCGACGGCGCGGCAGTGCGATTCGCCGAACGTCGTGGCGCGAAACACGGTTCCGAACGTGCTGGACATCGCGTCTCCTCCTGCGCCGGGGCGAGGCCCGTCGCGCTAAAGCATTTGTCCCTTGGGCGACTCCGCGTCCGCGTCCCACCAGCGAGGCAGCGCGGCGTCGATTCGGGCGACTGACTTGGCCGTCATCTGGTTGCCGCGGGCCTTGACGCCCTTCACCGGCACATCGGCCGGACGGAACGACTGCTGATGGATCCGCTGCGCCTTGGCCGGCTTGTACTTGACATACACCGTCTCCGGCGTGCCTTCGACGAACAGTAGCACGTCCGAGCCCTCGGGCGCCAGTTCGTAATCCTTGTTCTGGATCGCCCCGCCGAAGGCGAAGCGCTTCATGAACGTGAAATGGTTCGACGTATAGACCGCGCAATAGATCCGCGCGCGGTCCATGCGGGCACAGTAGATCATGTCCTTGTCGACGAACAGCTTCTCGGGCGGCGCGATCAGCTTGTAGCGGCCGTTCTTCCAGACCACGATCAGCTTGTCGAGCGAAGAGCATTCCAGCAGCGGGTCGCCCTTGACGGCGTGGCCGATGTAGCCGCCTTCGCGATCGACGGAGATCTGGAGCTCCGTGGCGGTCAGTTCGCGAATCTCGATGTTCTCGAAGGACTGGACCTTCGTGCGGCGGGGGTAAAGGCTGCCGTAGGTCTTGATCAGGTTCTGGAGGTATCGCACGGCGTACGCGACGATGCGCTTGAGTTCCTTCTCGACCGTGTCGAGTTCCTTGAGGATGTCGTCGATGTCCCGGCGATTCTTCTCCATGTCGAAGAGCGAGATGCGGCGGATGCGGACGCCCAGCAGCATTTCGACGTCGTCGAGCGTCACGTCGCGGCGCAGGCGGTCGCGGAAGGGCTTCAGGCCGGCGAGCACGGCCTGCTGCACGTCGGGGTAGGTCCGGCACTTCTCGATGGCCTTGTAGACGCGGTTCTCG
>JAQBFL010000252.1:0-3515 GCA_032123415.1 bacterium
GCGGCCTCTGCGGCGGGTTCAACAGCGACGTGATGGAGCTCGTCGAGCGGTTCCGCGCCGAACATGCGGGCGAAGCGCTCGACTGCGTCGCCGTCGGCGCGGTGATCGACCGCCGCCTGCGCCGCGCCGGCCTCGCCCCGCGCCGGTTTCACGCGCAGCCCGACCTCACGGCGCGCGACGCGACGGTGCGGGCCATCGCGGACGACGCCCAGGCGCGGTTCCTCGCCGGCGAGGCGGGGGCGGTGTATACCATCTACTCGTGGTTCCGCGCCGGGCTGCGGCACGACCCCGTGATCGAGCAGATCCTGCCGGCGCCCTTCGCGGCCCGGGACGGCGGCCGCCCGTTCGTGGCGCTGGAGCCCTCGCCCGCCGCGGTGCTCGACATGCTGCTCCCGGAGTTCGTCTACGCCGCGATCGACCATGCCTTCTTGAACTCGGTCGGCGCGGAGAACGCCGCGCGGCAGCGCGCCATGAGCCGCGCCTCGCGCAACGCCCGCGATATGCTGCGCGACCTGCGGCGGCGCTACAGTCGCGAGCGGCAGGAACTCGTGACGCGCGAAATGCTCGAACTGGTGGCGGGAGGCGGCAAGTCATGACGGAAGGTCGCGTAGTGCGCGTGGTGGGCCCGGTGGTGGACGTCGAGTTCTACGGCGCCGCGCCGCCGGCGCTTTACAACGCGCTACGCATCGTCAGCCGCGAGCCGCCCGTGGACATCGTGGCCGAGGTCGCGGAGCATCTCGGGGACAACGTCGTACGCTGCATCGCCATGTCGTCGACCCGCGGCCTCGCGCGCGGCGTCCCGGTGCAGGACACGGGCAGCCCCATCCGCGTGCCCGTGGGCGAGGAGTTGCTGGGGCGCGTGGTCAACCTGCTGGGGCAGCCGATCGACGGCGGCGGACCGGTCCAGAGCATCCGCTTCGAGCCCATTCACAGGCAACCGCCGCCGTTCGATCAACAGACGCCCGTGACCACGCTCTACGAGACGGGCATCAAATCCATCGACCTGCTGGCGCCGTTTCCGCGCGGGGGCAAGGTGGGGCTCTTCGGCGGCGCGGGCGTCGGCAAGACGCTGCTGATCATGGAACTGATCCGCAACATCACCACCGAGCACGGCGGCAACGCCGTCTTTGCCGGGGTGGGGGAGCGCACGCGCGAAGGCAACGAGCTGTGGACCGAGATGCGCGATTCGGGCGTGCTGGCCAACACGACCCTCGTGTTCGGGCAGATGAACGAACCGCCCGGCGCGCGCCTGCGCGTCGCGCTCACGGCCCTGACCCAGGCCGAACACTTCCGCGACCAACTGCACCATGACGTGCTGCTCTTCGTGGACAACCTGTTCCGGTTCGTGCAGGCGGGGGCGGAAGTCTCGGCCCTGCTCGGGCGCATGCCCTCGGCCGTCGGCTACCAGCCCACGCTGGCGACGGAAATGGGAGCCATGCAGGAGCGCATCACCTCCACGCAGCGCGGGTCGATCACCGCCGTGCAGGCCGTCTACGTGCCGGCGGACGATATCAGCGACCCCGCGCCGGCCACCACCTTCTCCCACCTGGACGCCGCGATCGTGCTGGACCGCAAGATCGTCGAGATGGGCATCTACCCAGCGCTCGATCCGCTCGCGTCGACCTCGCGCATTCTGACCGAGGCGGTGGTCGGCCCGGAGCACTACCGCACGGCGCGCGACGTGCAGCGCGTCTTGCAGCGGTACCGTGAGCTGCGCGACATCATCACCATCCTCGGCGTGGAGGAGCTGCCGGAGAGCGATCGGGAGACCGTGCTGCGCGCGCGCCGCCTGCAGCGCTTCCTCTCGCAGCCGAACTTCGTCGCCGAACAATTCACCGGCATCCCCGGGGAGTACGTGCCCGTGGCCGAGACCGTGCGCGGGTGCCGCGAGATTCTGGAAGGCAAGCACGACCAGGTGCCCGAGCAGGCGTTCATGATGGTGGGCGGCATTGAGGGCGTGCTGAAGAAGGCGGAGGCCATGGCTGCCGCTGACGCGCGATGAAAACATTCCGCTTCGAAATCGTCAGTCCCGACCTGCACGAGACGTATGACGAAGTCTCGTTCCTCGACGTGCCCTCCCATGACGGGCGCATGAGCGTTCTGGCGGGGCATCAACCGACGGTCTGCCTGTTGGAGGACGGGGTGGTGCATGTGCGCGCGGCGGATGGCGAGAAGCGCATGGCCATCCGCGGCGGCGTCCTGAGCATCGACCGCGCGTTGGTCAGCCTGCTCAGCCGCCAAGCGCGCATCGTGGCGGCGGCGGGGACTGGCCGTCCCGTTCCGGAAGCCGTGCCGTAAGCCCATGGCGTCCGCGTTTTTGCTTGTTTGGAGGGCCTCTTTTCCATAGTTTAGTGCATTCACGCTGCGGGACGGTGGGGAGGGTCGTCCGCGCCGTTCGACAGACCGCGGCGGGCTCGGGTCGCCGCGGAAGCACAGGGAAAGGCAGGCGGGTATCGCCATGAAAGCATTTGGAGTGGGGTTGATCGGGTTCGGCACCGTGGGCGCGGGCGTCGCGGACGCTCTGATCCGCAACGGCGAGCTGCTCGCGTCGCGGCTGGGGTCGCGCGTGGTGTTGCGCGGCATCGCGGACCTGGATCTCGAGACGGATCGGGGCGTGAAGGTGGACCGCGCGCTGCTGACGCGCGACGCCGAGGCGCTCGTCCGCAACCCCGACATCCGCATCATCGTGGAACTCGTCGGGGGCACGGGCGTGGCGCGCAAGTTCGTGCTGGCCGCCATCGAGGCCGGGAAGACCGTCGTCAGCGCCAACAAGGCGCTGCTGGCCGAGCACGGGGCCGAGATCTTCGGCGCGGCGCGCGCGCGCGGCGTGGACGTATACTTCGGGGCTTCGGTCGGCGGGGGCATCCCCATCGTGCGTTCGTTGCGCGACGGCCTGATCGGCAACCGCATCGAGAGCGTGCACGGCATTCTGAACGGCACCTGCAATTACATCCTGCACAGGATGGAGACCGAGGGGCTGCCGTTTGCCGCTGCGCTGCAGGCCGCCCAGGCGGAGGGGTTCGCGGAGGCCGATCCATCCTTGGATATCGACGGCGTGGACACCGCGCACAAGGCGGCGCTGCTGGCGCGCCTGGCCTACGGTCTCGACGTGCGCCTGGCCGACTTGTGCATCGAGGGCATTCGCGGGCTGGCGCTCGATGATATTGCCGACGTCAAGGCCCTCGGCTACCGCATCAAGCTGTTGGCGGTCGTCAAACGCGAGGGAGATGCCGTCGAAGTGCGTGTCCATCCGGCGCTTGTGCCGGAAAAGCATGTTCTCGCGTCGGTTTCCGGGGTATTCAATGCCGTCATGGTTCGAGGGGATCTTGTCGGCGACACGCTGTACTACGGGCGTGGCGCAGGGCGGCTGCCGACGGCCAGTACCGTGGTGGCGGACATTGCGGACGCCGTGCGCAGCCTGGCGTCCGGGACGCCGCGCGGCTGGCCGATCGATCCCGCGGGCGCCGACCTGCCGCGCCTGCTGCCCATCGGCGAGGTCGTGTCGCGGCACTACC
>JAQBFL010000253.1:0-2664 GCA_032123415.1 bacterium
TTCCGGTCGACCGGGCAGCAGTCGCCCCAGAGATCGGTGTTGTGATGGCAGACGAAGCCCGCGCAGTCGTACATGCCGCGGGCGGTGGCGATCCCCTGGGGCAGCATCGCGCGCAGATGCTCGAAAAGCGGCAGATGGCACTCCGGCAGGTTGCACGATTCGGCCGGCCAGTAGTTCATCTGCGTGTTGATGTTGACGGTATACTTCGATCCCCAGGGCGGCATGAAATCCTGGTTCCAGATCCCCTGCAGGTTGGCCGGCAGGCTTCCGGGCCGGCTCGCGGCGATCAGCAGGTAGCGGCCGAAGTTGAAATAGAGCGTGGCCAGGGCGAGATCGTCGGGACTGGCGCGGAACGCCTCCAACCGCCGGTCCAGCGGCAAGGCCGACGCGCGCGTGCCGCCTTCGTCGCCCAGCGTCAATTCGACGCGGTCGAAAAGCGCCCGGTAGTCCGCTTCGTGGCGCGTCCGCAGCTCGGCCCAGCCCTTGCCCACGGCGCGGCGGGCGGTGGTTCGTGCGGACGCCGACGGATCGGCTTCGCGGAACGAGGTGGACGCCGCGAAGACCAGCAGGACGGCGTCGGCCTTTTCGACGATCAGGGTCTCGCCCAGGATCCGCGGCGTCGCGCCCTCGGTGGTCACGGCCAGGTGGCCGGCGAAACGCACCCCCTGCTCGCCACCGGCGGCGCCGCGCATGTGCAGCTCGGACGGCCCCTCGGACCGGATGCTGTCGGCGTAACGGCTGGCGTACATGTCGCGCGGTCCGCGTTCGATCCGCAGGCGGAAGGATATCGACCCGGGCCGGTCAGCGCTGAGGCGCAGGGCGATCACCTGGTCCGGCGCGCTGGCGAGGACTTCGCGCCGGTAGTTCACGCCGCCGAGCGCGTAGGAGACGCGGGCGACGGCCGTCGCCAGATCCAGCTCCCGGCGATAGGCCGGGAGCTCCTCCTCCGGGCCAACCGGGATGCCGTAATCGAACTGCAGCAGCAGATCGCAGAGCGGCTCGTAGTTGCGCATGATGTCGGGCACGCCGGCGACGGCGTCCTGCACCAGTTGCTCGGCAGCTTTTGGCTGACCCGCTAGGATCAGTCGGCGGATCTCCGCCAGTTGCGCCAAGGCGTCCGGGTTGATGCGGTCACGCGGGCCGCCGCTCCAGAGGCTGTCCTCGTTCAGTTGCAGGCGCTCGTGGGCGACGTTGCCGAAGACCATCGCCCCCAGCCGGCCGCTGCCCAGCGGATAGGCCCGGTTCCAGTCCTGGCCGGCAGGCCGGTCATGCCACAGTGTCGTTACGGTATTCATTGTGCGAAAACTCTTCCTTGTGTGAGCGAATTCCTGTTTTTGTCTTCTGACGGTTGAGCCCTCGCGCAGATCCTACGCATTTTCCTGTCGCGGCAGGTATTCCGCAAAAGCCTCGTACATGGCGATGACGTTGTCGAGCGGGGTCTCCGGCATCACGCTGTGGCTGGTGCCGCCGATGTAGCCGCCGTTGAACTTGCCGAACAGGGACACCAGCTCATGCACTTCGCGTTTCACATCTTCCGGCGTGCCCCGCACCAGCGTGCCCTGCACATCGACGCCGCCGTTGAAGCACACTTTGCCGCCGAACTCTCGCGACAACTGCCGCACGTCCATGGCCTGCGGTTGCACCGGGTTCAGGACATTGAGGCCGCTGTCAATCAGGTCAGGAAGAATGGCCGTGATGTTCCCGCACAGATGCATCCATACGTGTGCGCCGCCGGAACGGACGCGTTCGAACATACGCTTGTAGGAGGGCTTGTAGAAGCGCCGCCAGTCATCCGGGTTCATGAGCAGACCGCGCTGACAACCCCAATCGTCGGAGAAAAAGACGCAATCAACCCCTCGCGCGATCAACTGGTCGATGATCGCGAGATTGTATTCGACCACACGGTCCCGCAGTCTGGAGAAGTGCTCTTCATCCGCGTAGGGATCCATCAGCATGTTTTCGAAACCTCGGAGCATCCAGAGGCGCTCGAAGAGCGTAAACCAGACAACGGACTGAACGTAATGGTAGCCACGTTGCTTCAGTCGCTCGTCGGCGCCGTCGAAACGGCCCGCACGTTTGGGGTCGGGAAAGGCGTATGCAGCCAAGGCCTCGTAGCCGCCTTCGAGCGGATAGGATTCGGTCTTGGCGCCATGTCCGTCCTCCTCCCAACCGGTACCCCACTGGTCCTGCCAGCGCCGCACGCCGTCCCGGGTCCCCTGGTCCACACCGAAATCCGCCGGAGAGATCCAGCCCAGCATGTCGTTGGAACAGCGGGCGGACAGCTCGCGCACTCGTTCGCGCTTGCTCTCGGCCTTGTCGCACAACCACTCGAGATCCACCCAGATTGTGCAGGGCAGATAGGCTGGTCCCTTGAACTCGATTGCTCGTTTGTAGTTTTCTTTGCCTGTCATCATGTCATCCTTCTTCGGTCGTTACGCATCGGCGCGTTTGGTGGCGTCCTCGGTGCTCGTCAGTCCGATCGTCCGTTCGGTCACCGGGGCGAGCGGCAGCAAGTCGTTGGTCGGGCGGTCGAGGTAGAAGTAAACGCAACTCGACCAGTCGTCGCGGCGCTCGAAGAGGCCGTAGCCGTTGGCCTCGATAAACATATCCAGGCGAAGGCCGCGCAGCATTTGCGGCGAGCGGTCGTGGATAGTGATCCAGATG
>JAQBFL010000254.1:0-3257 GCA_032123415.1 bacterium
CTTGGCCAAAGCAGAAGAATCCAGTTCGACAACGATCAAGATGAAGATCGGGACAAAGATGAAGAACGACGACGATCGGGACGAGGATCGAGACAAAGATACGCCGATCTGAAGCAACCTTACTCAAGTGCATAAGCATATCAGCATTTCAGCATTTTCTCCCCTACTGGGTATCCCCTTTACTCTAGCGAGGCCGTACCTCTCAGACCGACGGGCTTTCGCGGCCATCGTTCTCGTCCTCGTCGTCGTCGTCGTCCTCGTTATAGATTCCCCCTCTTGTCCGTCCGAGGACGAGGACGAGGACCGTTCGCTGCGCTCACTGAGGACGAGGACGATTGCGTTCCGCCATCCCCTTCTCACTCCTCTCGCAGAACAGACGGTGGAAAGCACATGCAGGGCCCGCACGGGGCGTTTCGTTACGCGAGGATCAGGGACCGGATGAAGGCGGAATCCGCCCCCCGCGATGAGAATGGCTGAGATGGCGCGTTGCCAAGACCACGACCGGTGTGGTAGTATGCTTACCGTGATGCGGCACACCGTCGTGCGGCGATCAGGAGAGAAATGAAGGAAGGGCAGCGGACGTGAGTCTGGTACGTTTGATCTATGCAAGCCGTTTCTCGGCCCGTTTGAGCGCGGATCAACTGCGCTCCATTCTGCGCCAGTCACGCGAAAACAACCCGAAGAACTGCATCACGGGGGTCCTGTGTTACGGCCCCGGGCTCTTTCTGCAGTGCCTGGAAGGCCCGCGGCTTGCCGTGAACGTCCTGTACGGCAAGATCGTCAACGACTCGCGCAACAAGGAGGTGACGCTGCTGGAGTACGCGGAGATCGACGAGCGGGCTTTCGAGAAGTGGTCCATGGCCTATGCGCGGGCGGACGATCTAACCGAGTCGCTCATTCTCAAGTTCAGCCCGCTCAGGTCCTTTGACCCCTTCGCGATGAGTTCCAAACAGGCGTTGGGGTTCGTGAGGGAACTGCTCACGGAGCGCGAGAAGTTTCTTATGGAAACCGCGACGGGGCGGTAGTCGTCCGCGGCGCCAGCCCCGAGCGGCCTCACTTGCCGCGACCGACGAAATGCGGATCGAAGCCGCGGACGCCCCGGACTGTCTTCCCGGATCCTCCCTGCGCCCACACCGGCGCCATCCGCGCCGCCGCCGGGTGACGAATCGCCTTGCCCGGCATCGCATGCCTCCGGCTCAGCGCGCGTCGAGTCGCACGAACATCGGGAACGCTGCCATGACCGAACCGTAACGCGCGTCGTCTCCCGCGTCAACTCCCGCGCGATGCGCATTTCCTTGTGGCACATTTCGTGGCGCATTTCCTTGTTGAGAAGAGCCGCGAAATCATGTAAATTCAGCCGTTTCGTATGCAGAAGTCACTCAAGTTCAGGGAATCGACCGCGGATGCGCGGCGCGTGGTGGTCAAGATCGGCACCCGCGTACTGGCGCTCAAGACGGGCCGGCCGGACGTGCGGCGCATGCGCGAGATCGTCAGGCAGTTGGCGACCCTCCAGAAGGCGGGCTACGAGCTGCTGCTCGTCACGTCCGGCGCCGTGGGCGCGGGCATCGAGGCGTTGGGGATGAAGGAGCGGCCGGCCTCTCTGCCGGACCTTCAAATGGCGGCCGCCGTGGGCCAGACGCGGCTGATGTCACGCTATGCGGAGTTGTTCGGCGCGCGGGGGATCACCGTCGGCCAAGTGCTGCTCACGCACGCGGATTTCGACGACAAGATCCGCCTGACGAACATCCGCCGCACCCTGCACAATCTCCTGCTCAACCGCGTGCTACCCATCGTCAACGAGAACGATGTCGTGGCCGACGAGGAGATCAAGGCCGATCTGTCTTTCGGGGACAACGACTTCCTGGCCAGCCTGGTCGTGAAGCTCATTCGCGCCGACCTGCTGATTATTCTGACCACGGTGGATGGCCTGCGCGAGCCCGACGGAAAGGGCAGGACGCGCCGCGTGAGGTATATCGAGACCATCACCAAGGCCGTCCACGCGCTCGTCAACGGCGGCCCTTCGGCCCTCTCGAAGGGCGGCATGAGTTCCAAGCTTCGCGCGGCGGACGCGGCGGCTCGCTCGGGCTGCTCGTGCGTGATCGCCAACGGTCGTGAAAACGACATCATCTGCCGCGTCATGCGGGGCGAGGACGCAGGCACCTTCATCCTTGCAGCGGGCCTGTGAGCGGCGGGGGCTGTCAAAATGCGGGCATGAAGATGAATGAAAACGGCCTGCATGCTTCATGCGAACAGAATGTCCAACAGCCAACAAGGAATATCCAATGACCAAGGAAATTCCTGACAGAACGGGCGCCGGAACGGGGAGCACGCGATGAGCCTTCACGATGACATGCTGGCCATGGGTGACCGCGCGGTAGCGGCCAGCCGGGAGATGTTGTCGCTCAACTCTCGCCGGAAGAACGGCATCCTGCAAGGCATGGCGGACGCCATCGAGGCCTCCCGGGCTGAGATTCTCGCGGCCAATGCCAGGGACGTAGAGGACGGCAGGCAGGCAGGACTCTCGGCGGCCATGCTGGACCGGTTGATGCTGAACGAAGCGCGCATCGCCGCAACGGTCAAGGGCATCCGCACCGTCGCGGACCTGAAGGATCCGATCGGCGCCCGTATCTGCCGATGGATTCGCCCCAATGGACTTGAGATCGTCAAGCGCCGCGTGCCGATCGGCGTCATCGCCATCATCTACGAATCCCGGCCGAACGTGACGGCCGACACGGCGGCCCTGTGCATCAAGACATCCAATGCCGTCATCCTGCGCGGCGGCAAGGAGGCGTTGCGATCCAATGCGGCGATCGCCGATGCCATGATCCGCGGCGGGGGCGCAAACGGCCTGCCCGAGGGGGCGGTTCACCTCATCCGCACGATCGACCGCGAGGCGATACGCGAACTGGTACGCATGGAGGGGCGGGTGGACGTGGCGATTCCCCGCGGCGGCGAGGGCCTGATCCGCGCCGTCACCGAGATGGCGACAATCCCGGTGCTCAAGCACTACAAGGGCGTCTGCCACACCTACGTGGACGAGTCGGTCGACTTCGCCATGGCGCTGGCGATCTGTGAGAACGCGAAGTGCCAGCGGCCGGGCGTCTGCAACGCCATGGAAACGCTTCTGGTGCACGAAGCGATCGCTCCCGTCTTCCTGCCGGCCGTCGCGCAACGCCTGATCGCCCGCGGCGTCGAGTTGCGGGGCGACGACGCGTCCCGGCGACACGTTCCCGACACAAAGCCCGCCACGGAGGATG
>JAQBFL010000255.1:0-12165 GCA_032123415.1 bacterium
CAGCGGATGCATCTGGTCGATGGTGTACTCGGGGTGATGCCAGTCGATCAGCGAGTGATAGAAACAGACACGGAGACCTTCCTCGCGGAACGCCGCGACCATGGGGGTGAGCACGTCTTTCCCGTACGGCGTATTGGTGGCCTTGTAATCGGTGAGCTTGCTGTCCCAGAGACAGAAACCGTCGTGGTGCTTGGTCGTGATGACGAAGTATTTCATTCCCGCTTGCTTCGCGGCCCGCGCCCACTTGCGAGGATCGTAAAGATCGGGATCGAAATGGTCGAAGTACTTCTGGTACTCCTCGTTCGTCATCCGCTCCGACTTCTTCACCCATTCTTGCCGCGCGGCCGCGGAGTAGAGCCCCCAGTGAATGAACATGCCGAACCGGTCATGCACATGCCAGGAGGTGTCCGGCCCCTTGACACTCTTCTTGCTCGCCGTATTCTTACTTGATGCTGCCATGTGTTGCTCCTTGTGCTCCCTTATCCGAGGCAAGAACGCCTGCGTCGATCTTCAGAACGAGGCCGGGCTCGGGCTCGATACCCAGCGACGAGTGAAAGTGATAAGAAATCGCTTTGGGGGCGGCGCGGGCACCCGCCCGCTTAAACCGGCCTGAAAGAGCGCTTTCATGAGGGAGAAGGTAGCAAAGCTGGGGTGGATAGGGCAAGAATACGATAAGGGGTTTTGCAAGAACCTCAATATACCACATGTTGTGGCCACTTGAGTTAATCAGCACCCGGTGTCAATCTACAGCCGAACCGCACTTTCTTCCGACATCACTTTCTTCTTGCTTCGACAGGGAGGCTTGCCAGAGAATGCCCGGCAAAGGCGGTAGCAGTCTGCCGCGGCTTTCTTCATAGGAGATGCATCGATGAAGTCGGTTACCCGTCTGGCCTTAATGTTCTGTCTGGCATCTACCGCGGTGCTCGGAGTGCCGGCCGCCCGCGAGGCGTACCTGGTGGTGCGGCTGACCGACCACGCGGACGAACAGACCTACACGGTTATGTCGGCAGCGGCGATGAAGGAGACCGAGGCGCTCTACGCGAAGGAGTCGCGGCTGCACTCGCGCGCGCTCTCGCTGGCCGAAAGGGACTGGAAGAAGGACGAGGGCGTCGGCAAGGCGCCGTTTCCACGCAGTGCGGTGTCCGTCCGGTCGGCTACCGTCGTCGGCAGGCCCTTCGACAGCGAATCCGCAGCGACCGCCAACCTCATGGAACGCGAAAACCGCATTCGGGATGACGTCAGGCGCAAGGCCGAGCGCGACAAGGAATCGAAGCAGAAGCGGGACCGGCCGCCGACCGATCTCAAGCGCGAAGGCGACCAGGCGAAGGCGCGCGATCTGTACACGGCGCGGCTGCAGGAACTGTTGACTGCCGATGAAACGCCGGCCGCGACTCCGGAGCAGCCGGCGGTTGACGCGCAGTAGCCGGCGAACTCCGCCGGGAATTCGGGGTTCCGACCCAGAACGTCAGGGGGCTGGCGTGAGCATGTGGTATCTGAAGAAGACGGACGGCGTGGAGTACGGGCCGGATGAGCTGGACTCGATTCGCCGATGGGCCGCCGAAAGCCGCGTAGTGAGCGGTAACAGCGTCTCGCAGGATCGCAAGGAGTGGACACCGGTGGAACAGGTCCCCGAACTGGAGATGAACTGGCTGGCTGAGATCCCCGACGGCCGGCGCTACGGCCCGTTCAACATCGAGGCCACGAAAGACCTGGTCGGCCACAAGGTGCTCCCCGAGACGGCAAAACTCGTTCATCGCCAAACCGGGCAGGCTTTGACGGTTCGCGAGTACCTCGACCACGGCGTTCCGGCCGCTCCGCCTTCCGCCGCGGCAAACCTGAAACCTGTGCGTCCTCGCCGGAACCGGCGTAAGTCCAACGATCCGCAAGGCACCCTCTGGAGCGCTCCCCGCGAGGAGATGGCCCGGTCGGACGACGAAGTGCCCGGCGCCGTGGGGGCGGATGCCATAATGGCTGACGCAAACGCCGCGCCCGACGGAGAGCGACAACTGGGGAGTTTGCCCGCGCCGGACGACGGCAGCACGGTGCGGGCAGGCCCTGACGAAGAGACCGATGGCGAGGCGCCGACGCCCGACGGGAATTCCGCCGCGCGGCTTCCGCCTGGCGCCGGGGCGGGCGCGGTTGCCGGGGCCACCGCGGATGAAGCGATCGAAACACCCGCGGGGACGGACGATGCCGAAGGAAGCGTGGACGCGGTGCTCGACAGCCAGGGCGTCGGGAGCGCCGATGACGATGCCACGGCGTTGAGGGCGCGCGTCGATGAGCTCGCAGCGGCCCTGGCGACGGCCGAAACCCGCGCCGCGGCCGGCGAGCGTGCGTTGGCGCGGGTCAAGGACAAGGCCGGCAAAGTCGAAGCGGAACTGCGCGCGGAACTGGAGGCAGTGGGCGCGGAGGCGGCGCGGCGTGGCGCGCAAGAGGCACAGGCGGCTCTCGCGGAGGCACGGTCCGCGGCGGAGGAAACCCGTGGCGCTCTGGAGGCGGAACGGCAGGCGCGCGAGAAGGCTGAGCGTGACCGGACGCGAGTGGAGGCCGAGAAGGAACAGCGCCTCGCGGCGGCCGTAGCGGAGCTCAAGGCCGCCAGGGCTGACGAACAGGCCGCCAGGGCGGCGCTCGCGCAGGGAACCACCGACGGGCGCAAGCAGGTGACCGGCGCGGAAGCGCGGGTGAAAGACGTGCTTCAGGAACGCAACACGCTTGCCGAGCTGCTGGAGGTCGAAGCCGCGCGCAATCGCAAATGGAAGGGTCTGGCGCTGGTCATGGCCGCCGTGTGGTTGCTGACCCTTGCGGGACTATGGTTCTGGCGCGGCGGGAAAACCGGCGACGAAACCGGTGGCGGCGGAACGGCATCCGATGCCGGTGCGCAAGCCGAAGGCCAAAAACAAACGGCTGCGCCACCCCCCGCGCAGGCGCCATCCCCGGCAAAGCGGCCGTCCGCGGTATCCGTACGCGGTGCGGCACCCGCGCAGGGGGCGCGCACCCCGTCGAGCATGCCGACGGTGCGCGGCGTCAAGGGTGTGAACGTCGTCTATGACCGCAACGGCTGCAAGATCGTCTTCGACCAGGGGGTCTTCTCGTCCGGAACGAATATCTCGCCCTGGGCGGCCGGCATCATGCGCCAACTCGCGCCACAGCTCGTGCCCAATCTTGACCGATTCACCCTCGTGGTGGAGGGGCACACCGATCAGTCGCCGGTGCTCCGGGACTCTCGCTACGGCAGCAACGAGGAGTTGGCGCTTTCGCGGGCGCGCGCTTTTGCGCGCTACTTGACGCAGACGCACGGCATCGCCACGACACGCATGAAGACCGAGGCCGCGGTCAATGGCGCGCCGCCGCACCCGGAGACGGACAACGCGTCCCGCGCACGCAACCGAACCGTCGTCCTCAAGCTGGTCCGCCATGCGGGCCAGTGAAGCCGAGATGACCGTCCTCGACTTCGAGGCCACGGGATCGGTCGGCAGCCATCCAAACGAACCTTGGCAGATCGGTTTGGTCCGCTTCGCGGCCGGCCGGGTCGTGGAGCAACCCGTGTTCGAGAGTTTGCTGCGCGTTGGGGACCGCCCTTTCAGTCGGCATGCGCCCGGGCGGCATGCCGACTTGCGCGGCGGGCTGCGTACGGCGCCGCGGTTGCCGGACTTGTGGCCGACCCTCAAGCCCTGGATCGATGGCAGGCCGCTCGTGGCACATCACGCCGCCACCGAGAAGCGTTTTCTGGCGGATGCCTACCCGCTGCGGCTTATGGGGCCGTGGGTTGACACCCTGAAACTCGCCCGTCTTGCGTTTCCCCAGCTCGCTTCACACAAGCTGGGGGACATCCTGGCGGCGCTGGGCATCGCGGGGCAGGTCGAGAAGCTGGTGCCCGGTCGCCAGCCGCACGACGCATTGTACGATGCGGCGGGGGCGGCGGTTCTGCTCCAATACCTGTTCGAATTGCCGACATGGCGGAACGTCTCTCTGGATGCGCTTTCCCGCGCCCGTCCCGCACGGTACCACAGCCTGCGCGGCGGGCGGCGTGGAGCTGCGGCGCAGTGATCGGGAATCGGGCCGCCGGGCTCACGGCGTGAAGGACCGCGGGGCGGTTGCGGCGCCGGGCTGGGGATCCCGCAAAGCCCGTATCTTCTCCAAGTCCTCCGTCAGGTCCTCGACCCGGGCCGCCAACTGGGCGTTCTCCTCGCGCACGGTCTGCAGCGCCGAGACCAGGCCGTCGATGGCCTGCCGGCCCAGTTCCATCTCCGTCGTGATCCGCACGAGATGGGCATGCTCCGCGACCGTCCGGTTCAGGACTTCCCGGATCTTCGTGCGGTCCTCCTCCGTCACGGGGTTTTCACGGGCCGCGCGCACGGCCTCCGACTCGGCGACGCCGGCCGCCACGCGCGCGGCGAGTTCCTCCGAGTTCGCCCCGGCGTCGCGCTGCAGCGCGTACAGGAACCGGAGCGGCTGGATGGTCAGGTCGGCGCACTGGAGCTGAGCCTGCAGGTCGGCCTGCCCGGCGATCAGCCCTCCGAGTTCGGCCTTCAGCGTCTTGATGTCCGCGGCGCTGTCCGGCTTCCATGCGGCCAGGCGGCGATAGGTCAGCCGGGCGGCCTCCGTTTCCGCCGTCAGGCGGGCGTTCTCTATGTCGGCCAGTTGGGCGCGCTCGACCAGGCCGGCGAGGCGTGCGCGCTGTTTATCGGCGGCGCACAGATCGGCGCGCAGCTTCTTGGTCTGCGCCTCGGCCCGCGCGAGGTCGGCTTCCAGTCGCTCCTCCCGTGTCGGGGCCGGCGGCTTGGCGGCCGTGCGCACGGTCACGGCGGCGTCCGCGGCGGCGATCTCGACCTCGCGAGTCAGCTCCCCGGCGGCGAACCGCACGCGCAACGTCTCGCCGCCATCGGCGATCAGCGGGTATTCGGCGCCGGCCTTCAGGGGAATCGCGCCGGGCTGCGCGCGGGCCTGCGTGAGCATCCGCACATGCCCCCGGGGCACGGAGAGGTCGTGGCGCCACGAGACCATCGAGACATGCCCCCACTCGGTGCGCTGCGGCACGAAGCCCACGCAGGGCTCGCCGGCCGCGTCACGACACAGGACGTAGCAACCGGCTTCCGTCCAGTCGATGCAGACGGCGATCTCGCCCGGCGCGAACGTCGCGCGGGCCGCGACCGCGCGTTCCGGCACGAACACGTCGCGCCGCATGACAGCGATCCGTTCTTCCTGGGCCGATCCGGCGACGGTCCATAGCGAGAGAAGTATCGTCCCGGTCGCGACGATTCGTTTCATACTCACGGTTCCTTCGGTTACGCGCGCTCACGGCGCATGACTTAGAAGTGGTGGCTTCCTTGATCCTCTGTTGATCTCCCACTTCTGACAGCACTCTACCATCAGGACAGAATCAACTCGCGGAACTGCGTGAAAAGGTACGACGGGTCATGGGGCCCCGGCCCGGCTTCGGGGTGATATTGGATCGCGAACATCGGCGCGCTCCGGTGCTGAAGTCCCTCGACCGTGTTGTCGTTGAGATTGAGGTGCGTGACCTCGACGCCGACTTTCTCCAGCGACTCCGCATCGATGGCGTAGTTGTGGTTCTGCGAGGTGATCTCAACTTTGCCCGTGCGCAGGTTCTTTACGGGATGGTTGCAGCCATGGTGGCCGAACTTCAGGCGCAGTTTGCGCCCGCCAACCGCCAGCCCGAGAATCTGGTGCCCGAGGCAAATGCCCATGATCGGAACCTTGCCGATCAACGCGCGCGCCGCCTCGATCGCATAGGTGACGGCCTCGGGGTCCGCCGGACCGTTCGAGAGAAACACGCCGTCGGGCTTCATGGCCAGAATATCGGCCGCCGTGCTGCGCGCCGGCGCCACGGTCACGCGCATGCCGTGCCGACGCAAGGCCCGCAGGATGTTCCACTTGATGCCGTAATCGAACGCCACGATGCGCAGCGTGTCCGGCGGAAGTTCTGCGCCGCCCGCACCCCACGAGGTGGTCAGGCTGCCGTCCGGATCCCAGCCGAACGGCTCTTCGCAGCTCACCCGCGCCGCGTAGTCCTGGTTGTCCAACCCTTCCCAACTCGCGGCGCGTTCGACCGCTTCCTTCTCCCCGACTTCGCCGCGAACGGACAGATAGCCCTTCAGCGTGCCCTTGTCGCGCAGGCGCCGCGTCAGCGCGCGCGTGTCCACGCCCTCCAGAGCCGGTACGCCCTGCTTCTCCAGGGCTTCGCGCAGCGACATCACGGCCCGCCAATTGCTGGGCTCGTTCATCTCGTGCACGATAAAACCGTTGGCGAAGAAACGCCGCGACTCCATATCCTCGGCGTTGATTCCCGTGTTGCCGATCTCGGGGTACGTCATCGTGACGAACTGCCCGCTGTACGACGGGTCGCTGAGGATCTCCTGGTACCCGCTCATGCCGGTGTTGAAGACCACCTCGCCCACGTTGTCGCGCGGCGCGCCCGCCGAGGTCCCCCGCATGATTGTGCCGTCTTCCAGCGCGAGGAATGCGTCGCGCCGCCGCTTGGCGGCCCAGTTCCAGCGCGTCGCCGCGCTCCGTTGCGTCGATGTCTCGCTCATGCGTCGATATCCTTGTGGAGAGAACGCCAGTTGCTTACACCATGAGTCTTACCACATCTCCGCCCCAGGAAACAAACCCATTCGCATCGACACGCGCATCGAACCCGATACGGATAAGCTTAGCCGGATCCGGAGGGAGGGAGGCCGGTGATCAGGATCAGATGGTATTGGCCGGAACGGGGTGGCCCATGTTGAAGTATTGGCGCAGAAGTTCTGCGACGATCCCCGTCCGTGGTGTCGCGCATCGCGGGATAGCTTCCGATCGTCATGTACTCCCCGAACAGACGGTGGAAAGCACATGCATGGCCCGCACGGGGCGTGTCGTACGCGTTACGCGAGGATCAGGGGCCGCGTTGCGCGTTGCGCGGCTTGACCCTTCCGCGCGGCTTGGGATATACTAGTCATCATGTTAAGGCAGTTCGGAAAAGCCCGTGCCGTGCGGGACCGTGAGTTTTATCCATGAGAACAGTGGAAACAAAGTATCTATTGCCGGGTGTCGTCGGCGTGGTCGCACTGGCCGCGTTGGCTGTCTCGGCACGGTCGCTGGCCTTGTCGCGCCGCCTCGCCGAGGAGCAGGCGCTGACGGTGCGGGCCATGGAGGGCGATATCCAGGGACTCGCGTCCCGCATTTCGGCGCTGGCCCGCCAGGCCGGACGTCCGGAACCCGGCGGCTTGCGTCCGTCCGCGCCCGCGGCGGTGTCAATCGCGCCCGCGGCCGGCGACGGGGCCACACCGCCTGCCGTTCCACAGGATGTGGCCGCGCTGGCCGAGACGGTCTCCGGGATGGATCCGGAATTTCTGCGCTCCATGCACGCCGACTATCAGCAGCGCAAGGCGGTTCAGGAGTATCAGCAGAAGGCCTTGGCCCGTAATGAAGCCCAGCGGCGGGCCGACGCCGCGAAGTATGACGGCGAGAAGCTGGCCGCCCTGTACGACCAGGCCATTTCACCGCAGAACCGCGACCGGGATACCGCGCTGACGAGCATGCTTACCGAGTATCCGGACGCGAATGTGACGGGTATGGCCCTGGCGGAGCGTGCGCTGGAAGCCGCCATGGGGGCCGACACCGCTTCGGTCGAGAGCTACTACAAGGCGCTGAGCGCGAACGCGAACTTCTCGGAGCTTGTCACCGACATGGGCATCGAGGCTGTGCCAACGCTCCAGAAATTCCTGATCGGGCAGTATATTCAGGCAGGGCGTTACGAAGAGGCCACGGCGCTCGTGGATGCCCTCGAACACACCTACACGGACAGCTATGTGGCCGAGCGCGGACGCAGCGGCGACCCGGAATGGATGCCCGTGTCGCAGGTGGTCCAGAACCTTCGGCAGGAAGTTACCAGCGCGGCTTCGGGACAGGGCGTCGGCTCCACCGGTGGTCCCGGCTCGGCGAGTCCGCAACCGGCCGGCGGCGCGACGGCAACACCGGGGACCGGGTTCCATGCACCGGGCTCGACGCTTGGCGGGCCACAAAGGTAGCGGCGAGAGGTGGGATTAGACACGGTGTCTGAGGGAAGAAACAACCTTCGATCCATAGGCATCGCGGCGTCGCTGGGCAGCGCGGCGTCGTGGGCGGTCGGCGCACTGCTTTTCAACCGGATCGCCGAGCGGATGGATGCCATGGCGATGACGCTGGCCAAGAGCGCGGCAAGCATCGTGTTGTTGGGCCTGGCGCTGGTCATCGTGGAGTCCCGCCGGGGCGGCGGCGAGACGCTGTTCGCCCGCCTGCGCAAGACGGACGGTCGGTCGCTCGGCCTGCTGGCCCTCAGCGGGATCCTGGGCATCAGCGTGGCGGACACCTTCTTCTTCCGGGCGCTGCACTTGCTGTCGCCGCTTTCCGTGGTTCTGCTGATGATGATCGGGTTCGTGCTGACCCCCATGCTGGCCATGATTTTTCTAAAGGAAGAGAGCAGCCTGGCGCGCTGGTTGGGCATCGCGCTGGTCATCCAGGGCATCGGCGTGGTCATGGCATCCAATCCGGGCGACGAAGCCGGTGCCGTCCGGCTGGAAGGCGTGGTATACGGCGTGCTCTCCGTGGTAAGCATGTCCGTCTCGTACGTCGTGGCGAAGAAGGCGCTGGAATCTTTGACCGCGCTGCAGGGCACCGTGGTCCGCATGACAGTCGGTTCGATCGGGGTGTTTGTCGTCGGCCTGATCGGCGGCCGGCTCGGCGACTGGATCGGGCCGTTGCGCGACCCCGGCTTTCTCCTGTTTTTTCTGGCCGCGGTCGCGGTGGTGACCTTTGGCGGGTTCTGGTTGACGCTGGTGGCCATCAAGAATGTGGATCTCTCGATCGCCAACACCCTGATGGCCACCGAGCCGCTGTTCGTTCTGCTGATTGGCGCCATTCTTTTCGGG
The DNA here is from genome assembly GCA_032123415.1 of bacterium. Lineage (GTDB taxonomy): Bacteria > Verrucomicrobiota > Kiritimatiellia > UBA8416 > JADHWI01 > JAQBFL01. The sequence continues at coordinate 8,910 of JAQBFL010000255.1, forward strand.
GAGCCCCTGACGCTGCTGGCGGCTCTCGGCACCGTGGTCGCGCTGGAGGGCGCGGCGGTTCTGATAGTCCGGGCCGCACCCGTCGCGGCGCGGGTCGCGGCGGTTCCCGACAACAAAGCGCCCCTGGATGCGGATCGATGAACGAAACGGTCAAGGCCATGGAGCGCGGCGATGCGTCGCGCGAAACGCTCCGCAAGGGGCTAACCCTGCGCGGCGCGGACCAGGAAGCGCTTTTCGCGCTGGCGCGCGTCCGGCGCGATGCGGCCTTCGGCGGCGGCGCGGTGGAAGTGCGCAGCGTCATCGAGATCTCGAACATCTGCAAGCAGCGCTGCAACTACTGCGCCATCGGCAGCGGCTCGTGCGAAGGGCAGTACCTGATTGAAGTCGCCGAGTTCATCGAACGGATCGAGTTGCTCAGCCGGGTCGGCCGGCGCGTGGTGCTCGTCCAGTCCGGCGAGAACGACGATCAGGACTTCGTCGACCATGTCGCCGCCTGTGTCGGCGCGGCCAAGCAATCCCACCCGGACATGGTGCTGCTGCTTTGCCTTGGGAACATGGCCCGCGCGCAGTACGCCCGGCTTCGCGAAGCGGGCGCGGACCGCTACATCTTGAAGTTCGAGACATCCAACCCCGAGCTGTATCACAAACTCAAGCCCCGCGACACGCTCGACAACCGGCTGCGATGCTTGAAAGACCTGGTCGAACTGGGGTACCGGGTCGGCAGCGGCAACATGGTCGGGTTGCCCGGCCAGACGATCGAGGATATGGTCACGGACATCCTGACGCTGGGTTTTCTGGACCTCGCCATGTCGAGCTGCACGCCCTTCATCCCCGGCATCGAGACCATCTACCGCGACGAACCCATGGGCGACGTGGACCTCGCGCTCAACACCATGGCGCTCGTGCGCATCCTGTACCCAAACCGCCTGATTCCCACGACCAGCTCGCTCGAAAAGGCCCGCCCGGACGGGCAGTATTTGGGCCTGATGGCGGGCGCCAACACGGTGACGATCCACGACGGAACACCTCCCGAGCGCAAGGATCTCTTTCCCATCTACGACTCGAAGCGCTTCTCGCCCGGCGAGGAGCACCTGATGAATGCCGTCCGCCGCGCGGGCATGAAGCCGGTGCAGGGAGCCCTGAGATGAACGACATCCACAAGTCCGAACTGATTGACGCGGCACGGTCGCGGGTCGACGATTTCCGCCGACTGGTCGCGGCCGGGCTGTTGGCCAAAGACGGCGATTTCTTTCCGTCCGTGCACTACCCGCCGATCACGATGTACAAGCCGATCGACCAGGCGGCCATGTTCGAGGGCTACCGGCCGCGTGACGGGCTGTTCGACGTGTACGCCCACATTCCGTTCTGTCACCGCCGGTGCCTCTTCTGCCACTACCCGGGCAAGTTCGGCGAACACCAGGGGGCCGAAAAAGAGAAGTACCTCGACGCTCTGGAACGGGAGATGGACCTCTACATGCGGCAGTTGGGCGTGGACCGCATCAAGGTCCGTTCGATCCTGGTCGGCGGCGGCACGCCGACATTCCTCACGCCCAAGCAGCTCGAGCGGTTTCTAAAGTACTTCACCCGCCGCCTGGACACCTCGCACCTGCGCCAGTTCAACTACGACGTGGATCCGGCGACACTGATCGGCCCCGAGGGGCTGGAGCGGCTCAAGATTATGCGCGACTATGGGGTCGACCGCCTGACCATCGGGGTCCAGTCGCTCGACGAGGGCATTCTGCGCCTGATGAACCGCCCGCATGACGTGGGCGAGGCCGTGGAGTCGATCGACACCTCCCTCAAACTCGGCTACCAGGTCAACATCGAGTTCATCTTCGGCCATCCGGGCGAAACGCTGGACAACTGGATCGAGGTCATGGAGAAGGCGGTCACGCTGGGCGTGGAGGAGATTCAGCTCTACCGGCTCAAGGTCGAGGCCTACGGCGACGCGCAGGGCACGATCAAGAAGTTCAAGAGCATCCGCCCCGAAGATTGCCCGTCCCCCGAGGAAGGGCTCATCATGAAGCAGCTCGCGATCCTGATCCTCGCGCAGCACGGCTATCGCGAGAACCTGCGCCGCGTGTTCAGCAAGAGCCGCAAGCACTTCTCGGTCTACGCGCACAACCAGTGCTGTCTGTTGCGCGACGAGATCGGCCTCGGCCTCACGGCCTTCAGCAGCCTCCACGACCGCTTCGTCCTCAACACGCAGCATTTCGACGAGTACTACCGTTGCATCGAGGAGGGCCGTCTGCCGCTCAACCGCGGGATCGTGCGGGACAAGGAACAACAGTTGCGCTGGTCCATCATCCTGCCCCTGAAGAACCGCGACGTGAAGCGCGGGTACTTCCAGCGGGTCACCGGCGAATCGCTCGACAACGTCTTCCTCGCCAAGCGGCGGAAGCTCAAGGAATTCGGGCTGATTGAGGACGATGCCATCGGCATGCGGCTCACGCCTCTGGGCGCTTTCTTCGCGGACGAGGTGGCGGAGCAGTTCCATCACCCGGACTACGTGCCCTATCCGCCCGAGAACTACGAACGAGGTCCTTTGTTCCCGTACAACGACTGCGCCCCCTACGGCTGAGCGTCCGGCGCGCGAGCGCCGGGTTCGAGCCGCGGAACCGCAGCGAAGGAGAAGCCAGGATGAGACGTGTCATGAACAGGTTGGCAAGCAGTTTGAGCGTGGTGGTCTGCCTTACGGCCGTAACCGTGGCGGTTCTGACCGTGAGCGGTTGTCTGATTCCGCCGCCTCCGGGAGGCGATCCCGGTGCGGCGGTTCTGATCGGACCAGGGCCGGGGCCGGGACCAGGACCAGGGCCGATCCTCCCGTTGCTCATTCCAGGGCCTGGCGGTCCCGGGCCGGGGCCCGGGCCGCACATGGGGCCATGACCACCACCGGGAAGCACGAACATGACACACGACACAGCGCCGCGTAGCGAGTCCCCTTGGCGATCCCCTCGCCGCTGGGCGGCTTTCGCGGCCGCCATGGTTATGGTCTGCACTGTGTTCGCCGTGTTGCCGACTTCGCACCCCTCCTCGCTGGAGGGGCGCGAGATCGGACACTGGTCGTCCGTGCTGCCGCCCCTGCTGGCGGTCGTGGTTGCGCTCTGTTTCAAGACCCTGGTCGGCGCACTCGTGGGCGCGTTCGTACTGGGCTGCCTGCTGGCCTCCTGGCCGAACGTGCTGCTGGCCGTGCCCCTGGGGGTGCGCGATTTCATCTGGGTCAACTTCACTGAGCAGTTCAACCTCTACATCTTCG
>JAQBFL010000256.1:0-8190 GCA_032123415.1 bacterium
GGGACGAACTGGGTGACGGTGGACGAGGCGTTCTACGGGGCGCTGCCGCCCTGGCCGGCGGCCGCGGCGGGGGGCGGCTGCTCGTTGCAGCGGCGCGACGCGGCGGCCTCGGGAGTGCGCGCGGGCAATTGGGCGGCGGACCTGGCGGTGAAGTTCACGCCGGGGGCGGCGAACTCGACCGGGGCGAATCTGTCCGGCATGCCGGAACTGTGGATCAACGAGCTGATGCCGGATAACGCGGGCTTCACGACGGATTCCCACGGCGATCGGGACCCGTGGATGGAGCTTCACAACGCCGGGGCGGTGGCGCGGGACCTGGGCGCCGATGTGTACGTGACCGACGACTACACGAACCTGACGCGGTGGGCGTTCCCGGACGGGTGGACCGTGGCGGCGGGCGGCTACGGGCTGGTGTGGATGGACGGCGAGCCGGGGGAGACGACGCCGACGGAGTGGCATGCGGGGTGGCGGTTGAACGCGGCCAGCGGGTCGGTGGCGCTGGTGTGGGCGCCCTCCGGCGGGCCGACCGTCGTGCTGGACTACGTGGACTACGCGGCGGTGCCGACGGACCGTTCGCTGGGGCTGTACCCGGAGGCGACCGCGTACGCGCGGCAGATCTTCGACGTCCCGACGCCCGGCAGCGCGAACGTGTCCAGCTCGCAGGTGGTCAGCGTGTGGATCAACGAATGGATGGCCGGCAACACGCGCACGCTGGAGGATCCGCAGGAAGTGGGCGAATTCCCTGACTGGTTCGAGCTGTACAACGCCGGCAGCCAATCGGTGAACCTGACGGGGTACTATCTGACGGACATCCTCTTGACACCGACGAAGTACGGGGTGCCGGCGGGGACGCTGATCGGCGCGGGCGGGTTCCTGCTAGTGATCGCCGACAACGATCCCTCGCAGAGCGTGCCGGGGCTGCCGCACGCGAACTTTGCGTTGTCCAAGGGCGGGGAGCGTGTGTCGCTGTTCGCGCCGGACGGGAGCCTGGTGGACCTGGCGGAATTCGGGCCGCAGCTTGACGACATAGCCGAAGGGCGCTGGCCGGACGGGGGCGCGGTGTATCAGTTGGCGATACCGACGCCGGGGGCGTCGAACGTGCTGCTGCGTTTCGAAACGCTCGCGCCGACGAGCAACGGGCAAGTGCGGGCGGGATGGCCGACGCGTCTGGGCTGGCTGTACCAGCCGCAGTTCCTGGATGGCGTCCCCGAGGGCGTCTGGCAGCCCTACGGGCCGGTGCTGACGGCGACGGTGAGCTGGACGCAGACCGATCTGCCGCTGCCGACCAACGCCGCCCCGCGCTTCTACCGCGTGAGGCAGAGGTAACGCTCAGATTCGATCCCATGCAATCGCAGGGGGCCCGTATCATTCCCACACGCCGGGTATGGGCTCGCGGCACTTGGGGCAGGCGCCATTGCGTAGCTCGTTCGCCAGCGTCATCATGCCATAGCGGTGAATCGCCCGCGCTCCGCAGGACGGGCAGTAGGTAGACTCGCCGTCGTCCCCTTGCAGGTTGCCGGTATAGACGAAACGGCATCCCTCCGCCATGGCGGTCCGGCGCGCGATCGTGAGTGTGCGGGGTGGTGTGGGCGGCAGGTTGCGCATCTTGTATGCGGGGCGGAAGCGCGTGAAGTGCAGGGGCACGTTCGGTCCGAGCTCCGTCGCCGACCAGGCCGCCAGGCGCTTGATCTCGTCCTCGCCGTCATTGAGCGTTGGGATGAGCAGCACGACGATTTCGAACCAAACGCCGAGTCGCGCCAGAAGTTTGAGTGTCCGCTTGACGGCCTCCAAGTCGCCGCCGCAGACCTCGTCGTAGAACGACTGATTGAATGCCGTAGACGAGGGAGACATACGTACCGGCGCGGTTCTCGCGCACCCGGCAGCGGCCGCGCTGTCCGTTGGCGACGACGCACCGAAAAGGGCAGAGGCGGCAGGTCGTCGTGCCGTCCGCGCCGCGGTCGTAGAACATGGCCTCGTGGGCGGTGGGCGCGGCGGGCGCCGCGGGTTGTGACCCGCGCGCCGGGCGGCTCAGCGTGGCGGCGAGCGCGCCGGCTCCGGCTGCGGCGAGGAAATCCCGCCGTCCCAGAAGCGTGCCGCAGCTTGGGTAGGCCTTCATCGACAGTCCTTCCATGGGCGTGTCGTCGCGCCGCGCGTCCCGATTCATTTTCCGGAAGCCGCATGGAGCGAGGCGTATCCTGACTTGACACTCGCCCACCCACCCGACCCCTGTCCACGCGGCATCACCATCCATTCGCGAGGATACCGCCAAGGGCGCCCTATGTCGATCAGCGAGTTGGGGATCTCTCCGCGCCAAGGTCAGGAGAAACGCATCCTCCTCGCGGCCGACGGTGAACTCCGCACCGCTGAGGCTTCGCGATTGGGTCTTGACGCGAGGCGTGCATCTGGGCCATGCTTCCAAATGATTGGTGGGTGCGCATGACCGTTGCGGGGCGAGCGCCCCGGCGGATCGGTGGACGGAAATGCGCACCGGCGCGTGCTGTGCCGGCGCGGGAAGTTGGTTAAGCAAAGCGAACGGAGGGACATGCGGATGAAGATATTCCAGTGCAACGTGTGCGGTCATATCGAGTTCAACGAAGCGCCGGCCAAGTGCCTGGTGTGCCGCGCGCCCCAGTCGGCGTTCGTCGACGCGCCCAACGCGATCAAGAAACCGGCCGATCCGAAGAATCTGACGGATGGCGACAAGAAGCATATCCCGGTCATCGTTGTCGTGAAGAGTTGCGGACTGCTCGACAACTGCACGGACGTCCACGTCAAGGTCGGGACGATTCCCCACGTCATGCAACCCGAGCATTACATCGCGAGTATCGATGCATACCTGGATCACAAGTTCATTTCGCGCATCTGGTTGTCCCCCGGAGGCTGCAATGCAGCCGTCGGGTTGCATCTGAGCGCGCGGTCCGGCAAGTTCACGGCCATCGAGAGTTGCAACGTTCATGGCAACTGGATGGCCGAAGTGGATCTGTAAAGTGGCAGGGGCGCTTGAAGGGCGGTTCCGCGGCGAACGAGTCGCGGGGTCGCCCTTTTCACTGCGTCAGGCGGCCGGGACGCCGGCGAGGAGTTCGTTGATGGCCGCCGCGGCGCGGCGGCCCTGGCCCATGGCCAGGATGACCGTCGCGGCGCCGAGGACGATGTCGCCTCCCGCGAACACGCGCTCCATGGACGTGCGGTTGTTCTCGTCGACGACCAGGTTGCCCCAGCGGTTGGTCTCCAACCCCGGCGTCGTCTGACGGATCAGGGGGTTGGACTCGTTGCCGATGGCCACGATCACCGTGTCCACGTCCATCGTGAACTCGCTGCCCGCAATCTCGACGGGGCGCCGCCGGCCGGACGCATCCGGCTCGCCCAGCTCGTAGCGCAGGCATTCCATGCCGACGACCAGGCCGTGATCGTTGCCCAGGATGCGCTTGGCGTTTGTCAGGGTATGGAACGAGACTCCCTCCTCGATGGCGTGCCGCACCTCCTCGACGCGCGCCGGCATCTCGGCCTCGGTGCGCCGGTACACCAAGTACGTTTCGCCCGCGCCCAGGCGCACCGCGGTGCGCGCGGCATCCATGGCCACGTTGCCGCCGCCGAGGACGGCCACCTTCCGTGACTCGAAGATCGGCGTATGAGCGCGCTCGATATCGTAGGCCTTCATCAGATTGGATCGGGTCAGGAATTCGTTGGCCGAAAAGACACCCACGAGATTCTCGCCGTCGATACCCATAAACTTGGGGAGCCCGGCGCCTGTTCCGACGAACACAGCGTTGAAGCCGTCTTTGTCCAGCAGGTCCCCCAGGCGGCGTGTGCGCCCGACGACGAAGTTCGTTCTGATCTCGACTCCCATGGCGCGCAAGGCGTCAAGCTCCTGCTCCACGATGGTCTTCGGGAGGCGGAATTCCGGAATGCCGTACATCATGACGCCGCCGGGCTTGTGAAAGGCCTCGAACATGGTCACGGCGTGCCCCTCGCGGCGCACGTCCGCGGCAACCGTGATACTGGCCGGCCCGGAACCGATGACGGCGACCTTGCGCCCCGTGGCGGGCTTCACGGCGGGAGTGTCAGACTTCCCTGACTCGCGCTCCCAGTCGGCCACAAACCGCTCGAGCCGGCCGATCGATACGGCCTGGTCCACGTTCTTGAGGGACTTTCCGACCGTGCAGGGCGCCTGGCACTGCACCTCCTGGGGGCAAACCCGCCCGCAGACCGCCGGCAGCAGGCTGCAGGCCCGGATGAGGTGCGCGGCCTTCTGGAAGTCGCCGTCGGCCACGGCCCCCACGAAGCCGGGAATGTCGATGGCAACCGGGCAGCCCTTGATGCAGGGAGCGGTCTTGCAACGGAGGCAGCGCATGGCCTCGACCCGAGCCTGGCTCTCCGTGTAGCCGACGGCCACTTCGCGCATGTTCGCGCGCCGCCTGTGCGGATGCTGCGCGGGCATTTCCTGCGGCGGGATGGCAAGGCGGTCCCTGGCGCTCAGAGCCTGGTGGAGCGGGGCGAGATCGTTGAGCAAGTTGCGGGCTTCGGTGTCGAGCGTTTCGCGTGTCTTGTGACTCATGAGCAGGCTCCTGAGGGGGTTGGAAATCACGCCGGCGGCGGGGTGGGGGATGCGGCCTGGCGCATGGCCAGATCCAGGTGGCATCGGTCGTGATCCGCCTGCTCCCTGGCGCGGTAGGCGCCCAGCCGCTTGATCATGTTGTCGAAGTCCACGAGATGGCCGTCGAACTCGGGGCCGTCCACGCAGACGAACCGCGTCTCGCCGCCGACGGAAACGCGGCAGCCTCCGCACATTCCCGTGCCGTCGATCATGATCGTGTTGAGCGAAACCACCGTGTGGATGCCGTAGGGCCGTGTGCATTGGGCGCAGAACTTCATCATGACCGGCGGGCCGATGGCCACGACCAGGTCAGGCGGCGCGGCCGATTCGCAAAGCTCCTTTAGCGGCTCGGTCACAAGGGCCTTGCGTCCGTAGGAGCCGTCGTCGGTGCAGACGACGACCTGGTCGGTCAGGGCGCGCATGCGATTCTCGAAAATCACCAGGTCGCGGCGGCGGGCGCCGATGATCACGGTCAGCTCGTTGCCGGCGCGCCGCATGGCCTGGGCGATGGGGTGGAGCGGGGCGACGCCGATGCCGCCGCCCACGGCCACGACGCGGCCGAATTTCTCGATGTGGGTGGGCGTGCCGAGAGGGCCCACAAGGTTCTCGATCCGGTCGCCCATGTCGAGCTCGGCCAGGTGATGCGTGGTTCGTCCCACGGCCTGGAACACGATGGAGATCGTCCCGGCCGCCGCATCGGCATCGGCGATCGTCAAGGGAATGCGCTCGCCGAAATCGGAGTCGAGCTGCAGAATGACGAACTGCCCCGCCCGCCGCTCGGCCGCAATGAGCGGCGCTTGGACGATCATCTGAAACACGTCATCCGAAAGCTGCGTCTTTTCGAGTATCCTGTTCATCGGCAGTCATCCCCGCTTTGCGGTCGGCGGATCGGTCGGTGGGCGCGCGCCGGCCGGTGTGAAACGGGCGACATCCTAGCGCGCAAGGGCCTCTTGTGCAATACCGTTCAGTGCGTCTGTCGTTCAGTGCGTCAGCATGGCGACCCAGTCCGCGGCCTGCGAGCCAAGCGCCCATGCGTCGCCCTTTGCGGCCACGATCCGTCGCCCGTTGGCGCCGAGCACTTCCGGCCACGCCTGAATCACGACCGGAGTTCTTCGGATGACGCGGGCCGCCTCCTCCACGGTCGCCAGACGCCCGCGCAGGGGGATGCCGTTCTCGGAACAGGTCACGACAATGGCCGTGCCGCGGAATGCTCCCCCCTGCCAGAGCTTGGGATACCGCGTGAAGAAGTCGGGCAGGCGCTTGGCCGGCACGACCATCTCGAAGGCCGGTGGCATTTCGGCCAGATGGCGCAGCATGGAAAAGGTCTCGGCCTGGGTCGACTGGGCTCTCAGAAACTCGAGCGGATGGCATCCGAGGAGATTCCATCCATGATGCCGGCCGTGCGGGTTGGGGGTCTTCCGGGCCGCGAGCCAACTCTCGAACCGTGCGTTGAGCATGAGGCCGACCTCGAAGTGCACGTGAGATCGCGAGACAGGGACGATGCTTGAGGGAGTATTGCCCATCCGCCCGAGGGCGTCCCCGGCGCGCACGGCCTGCCCGACGGCGAGCTCGCGCCGGATGTCCGCCAGGTGGGCGTAGAGCGTGTAGACTTCGCCGACCGGGTCGTCGTGAAGCAGCACGGCATAGATTCCGTAGTTCGAGTCGCCCGAACTGCGGTTCAGGTAGCCGACGCGTCCGTCGGCCACGGCGAACACGGTGTCGAGCGTGCGTCCCGCGCGGTCGCGGGAAACGGGCGCGATATCGATGCCCTCGTGAAAGGAGGGGTGCGTGCGGCCCCCGGTGTTTGCGGTACGTGTGGACCCGTACGACGCGGATTCGATCCGTCCGGACGCCGTGGCCTGGAAGACTTGCTCGATCGGCCCCGTGAGGAGGTTCGTCTGAGGCGTGGGCCAGGCGATGCGGGTGAAACTGCTGGGTGGTGGCGCGGTTGGTGCATCGCGGATGACGCTCTCGTCCGGCGGCCGTGGGGCGTGGTCCGGGCGGCGGCCGCACCGGGCGACGAGCAGCGCGGCGAGGGTCGCGGCAATGACGGCGCCCGCGGCCCACAAGGCGCGGGATCGTTCAGGTGACAACCGCTTTTGATTCTCGGAGGGCATCATCGTCTATCCGTGATGGGGCTCGTCGTTAGCGGTGAGACCATTGCAGGCCGCCCATGACGGACTGGGCGATATTCGTCAGGTGATCGCCCATCTTCTCGACGTTGTCGACCAGATCGATGAAGATCAGTCCAGATTCAGGCGTGCATTCATTCTCTGCCATGCGCCGAACATGGTTCTTCCTGAGTTCGACTTGCATGTCGTTGAGCTGCGCCTCCAGCCCCAGGGCCTGCTCCGCGGCCTGTTTGTCGTTGTCTTTCATCGCCTTGAGCACCAAGGCGAACATCGACATTAACGTTTCCTCGACGAGGACAGCCTCGCCCATCGCCTGCGTGCTGAAGAGGATTCTCTGCGAGAGCTTGCGTTCGGCCAGTTCAACGATGTTGATGGCCAGATCGCCTATGCGTTCCAGATCGTTGGCGGAGTGGAGCAGGACGGGGATCCTGTCCGAAAGCTCCCTGGAAAGCGGGCGCCGGGCGAGTTTGCTCAGGTACGAAGTGATCTCGTATTGAAAATCATCGGTCTGCTTCTCCTTGGACCGTGCGGCCAGCAGGCTGACAGCGTCGCCGGTGACAAGCCCGGCAACGGCGCGTCTTGCCGCCTTGCGCGCTATTTTCGCCATGCGGCGCAGTTCTCTGTCCACCTGTGCGAACGCGATGTCCGGCGTATCCAGAAGCCGTTCGTCAAGTACCACGGGCTTCTCTTCGGCCTCGAAGGTTCTGATGGGGATGATTCGCGTCACAAGGGCTTCCAGAAGCCCGATCGCAGGAAGAAAAACGATGGCGTTCACCACTTTGAACAGGGTATTGGCTGTCGCCATGTCGGCCATGATCGTCCGCTGCGACAGCTCCCATGGTGTCAGCCAGGCGACAAAATCGCCGAACCATCCCGTAAAGACCAGAGGGAGGAAGTACGCGACGCCGACGACATTCAAGATGGTGTGGCCCATGGCTGTCCGTTTCGCGTTGCGCGATGTCCGGATGGCCGCCAGTTGGGCAGTGATGGTGGTGCCGATGTTGTCCCCCAGAATCAGGGGAATTACGAGCTTGAGCACGACATCCCAATCCGTTCCGAAAGCGCCCTGCAACGCCAAAACCTGAATCGTCATGATCGATGCCGAACTACTCTGCATGAGGACCGTCAGCAGCGTGCCCGCCAGCACCGCGAGCAGGGGGTGGCTCGATAGCGCGATCAACATACGCTGCGCTTCGGGAGAGTTCTGGACGGGGGCAAACGCGTCCTGCAAGAAGTTGATGCCGATGAACAAAAGGCCGAATCCCAATAGGATAGTCCCCGTGTTCCGCACGCGCGGCGCACGGCCGACAAGGCTCATGAAGAAGCCGAAGCCCACGAAAGGCAAGGCGCAGGTCGATATTTTGAACGCGCCGAAGCCGAAAATCGAGACCAGCCATGCCGTTATGGTTGTCCCGATGTTCGCTCCCAGGACCACGCAGAGCGACTGCCGCAGCGTCAGAAGCC
>JAQBFL010000257.1:0-3723 GCA_032123415.1 bacterium
CACCAGTTCCAGCGGGCGCCCGACAAAGTCTTCGAGGAAGTCCATGTCGATAAAGGCATCGCCGCCCGGCCAGAAAGCCACCTCGTTGGCCCAGATCGCACCCAGGAACCGGCCGTTGGGCGCCATCTCGACGGAGGCCAGGGGCGCGTAAATGAAACCCGCGAAGTCCCCGCGCGGCTTGAATTCGATCGGGCTTGAGGAGTTGGAGTACAGCCGCAGGTTGCCGGGCAGCGCCGGCGAAGTTGTGATGTCGCCGTTGGCCGCGATCAGCGCTTCGCCCGTCAGAAAGATGTTGACCGGACCGGCCGAGGCGTCAACGAGGAGGGTCTGGTGATTGCCAATGTTGATTCTGCTTACGTAGTAGTCGCCAGCCACCAGGGTGACGTTACCGGACAATTCGATCGAGTTGCCGCTGACCGTGCCCCCCACCGCCCGGGCATTGTTGTTGCTGGCGGCGACCCGCGCGAATTCTCCGGCAAGCCATCCGCCCGTGATGCCGAGCGGATCCGGGTCGATACGGGGAACACGGTAGACACTGGCCGACGTGGTATGCTCCGCCGGGTACGTCGCCGGGTTGCTGGCGCTGTCTTCGCCTAGGTATATCGCGCCGGCCGTGATGCTGCCGTCCCCCTGCACCGCCACGTTACTGCCAATCCGTGCTTCGCGCGTGTCGTCCGCCGCCGTGGGAACGAGCGTCGAGGACGACCTGTAGCTCCAAACACGCGCGTTCGGCTTGAAACGGACTCCCGCATTGCCGAAGATGGCAAACGGAGGGAACAACGGGTCATGGGCCACGACGACCTGGATCGTTGCGCGGCCAGTTTGCGCGTAGCCCGACAGACGGTACATGTAGTGGCCGTCCGCCACCCGCGTCAGGTTCGTCACGGCATCGAACGCGTATCCCGCGGGAGCCGTGAAGTTCACCGCCACATTGGCCCCGTGCAGCGCGAGCGTCCCGTTGTCCTTGGCCGCCGCCATTCGATGCAGGACGTACCGCGCCCCCGCGTCGGCGTTGGCAAACGCCTCCGCTCCCTGCCGGTAGTAACCGGATCCGCGAAGCTGTATCTTGGAGACCACGAACGCCATGCCTCCGAGGAGGGTCAGTGCGGAAACGATGAGCATGACGATGACCAGCACCACGCCTCCCCGCGGATCGGCGCCGACGGGCCGGCGCGGCGGGCTCAACCGCGGCCATTCGTCTCGGGTGTTCATGCCTGCCTCCTTCGTCAATGAATGGGATTGCGTGGCCGGGCCTGGAGGACCCGTTCGGCGTGGCGGTGATGGTCGCCATGCACGGGGTCCGTGTATCCCGGCTCCGGATCTCTGGTTCTGGCCCCCAGTGTCACGGTAACCGCGTTTGAGTTCTTCACCACCTGCAGATTCTCGATTCCCGCGGCGATCATGTACTGGTACAGCGGGCCGCCGCCTGACTGATGATCGTCGCGCGCAAGGTACGGACGCCCCGGGAAGGATGCCGTGTTCGTCTGGCAGGTGTACGTGACGACTTCCACCAGCTCGAGCGGCGTTCCGGTCGGGTAGCCGTTTGCCAGCCCCACGCCCGCTTTCGTCGGATGCGCGCTGATATAAAGCTGTTGCCCGCCCATCATCACGCTGGTGACACGGACCAACTCGACGCCGCGGACGAACAGGAGCTTCCGGTCGCTCGTATTCAGTGGTTTGGCGGGAGGGCTCACCATCAGCATCGTGTCGCCCGGATCGGCCGCCGCCGTCAGCCGGCTCACAGGCCCTTTGAAAGCGCCCACCAGCGAGAGCGAATCCGGGGCGCTGCCGACGCCCTGAGTTACCACGACGCGGCTCGTGACGCCGACCGCCCAATCGACCCATGCGACGACCTGCGTTTCGGCCACGGGAAGACCGTAGCCGGCCATCCGGATGTCCGCCGCCATCACGCTCGCCGCGGCGCGAAGGTTCTCCTGCAGTTCGTTCCACTGGGACTGGCGCCACAGCAGCCGTTGCATGTTCACGAAGTTCGCCATCGCCCCTCCGATGACGATGACGGAGATACCCACCACAATGACCACCTCGACTGTGGTGAATCCGCATCGGCGCCGCTTTCCGATATCGCTGTCCATGGAGACTACTCGGTGAGGATCGTGTTGATGTCTACCTCGTGAGGGTCGCCGTCGATGCTTTGCCAAGCGGCCCTCACGCGGACGAACTTCTCTCCCCGCGCGTTCGCCGCCACCTGACTGCTCAGCGTGTATCCCCCCACGGTCCGGATGTCGCCCGTCACGCTGCCGAGGTCCATGCCGATCAACCCCTCGACGCGGTTCTCCGCAAGCCGGGTCGCCTCGGCCACCCGGTTCGAAAGCGTATTCTGCCGCATGAGCGCCGATCCGAGGCCGAAAATCGCGACGGCGCCGATCGCCATGATGAGAGAAGCGACCATGACCTCGAGCAGCGTCATCCCCGCCTTGTGACGCGTTCGCCGATAGAACCACGACTTCCATTTGCCTCTTGTTTCAGATTTCACCATGGGCATGTGCTCAGAAAAGAGAGTCCCTCGATGACTCAACGTGACCTCCCGGAAATACATAGACGAATCTCTCCCCCGCATTCCCGGCTTTCAATACGATCTTCAGGCTGGAGGCATTGCAGTGAAACTCGCCGCGCGCATGGAATACGCCGTTTGTCGCGTTCGCAAAGATCTCCACACCCGTGAACGATTGCAGATCCAACGCCGTAGTCTCGTCTGTTTCGTACACATTGTTTCCATTGCGGTCGCTCTTGAGCGTGACGCACCGGGCGCGGGCATCGATCTCCACCACCACGGCACGCGACTCGCTTCGCGCCTGCTCGCGGGCCGTTCGCAGTTGCGCGACAACGGCCGACACGGCGCCCTCCAGCCTCCGTTCCGGCATCTTCTTCACGATCGCCGGCATGGCCATGAAGGCGATCAAACCCATGACGGTGACGGCGATCATCAGGTCGACGAGCGTGAACCCGCTCCGCCCCGTGGCGCTGACCCAGCCGTTGTGTCGCTCATAACTCATGCCGCTTTGGCGCCGCCCCGGGCCTTGATAACCACCATCATCTCGATGATCCCCATCGAAAACGACCAGCGCGGCGGCAAAGAGACGCAGGATCGTCTTGTCGTCATCCACCACCAGCAATTTGCAGGTCTTTGTGACCCTATCTCTTGATAAGGACAAAGTACCCTCTACCCCCCCATGTGGCAAGCAAGAAAGACGACAGCAAGAAAGACGACACGACCATGGAATCGTAAATCGGCGAGGTGTCAACTCGTGGTCTTGGCCATGAAGTTGCAGTCTCAATCAAGACTTCTGGACTTCACGTAGCGATGCGTCGTGGCGAGATTCGCGTGCCCCAGCCAACTGCGGATCATGTTGATCTCCACCCCGGACTGGAGCAAGAGCATGGCGGTCGTGTGGCGAAGCGTGTGCGGAGCGACCCGCTTGGTCTTCAGGCCGCGAACGGTCACGGCGGCCCGATTCCGCACGGACGACTGGTCTCTATCGGCAGCGCAAGAGCAAACAGCGCCGCAATTAGAACCCCGGGGAGCGGATCGGGCGCGCAGTCTCACCCGTCGCGCACCGTCACATCCCGCACCGTGGCGCGCAGGGGACCGGCCATCCGGTTGAGCACGTTGGGCGGCGTGCGCGGGCAAGATCGCAGCGACGGCTGAAGCACATCGTCGCGCGGCAGAAAGGGCTGCAGCACGTAGCGCTGCGCGCCCGTGAC
>JAQBFL010000258.1:0-5654 GCA_032123415.1 bacterium
CCTGCCCGTCATGCACCGGCGGCCTCGGCGTGGTCTACTCGCTTGACCCGTTCGCCTACTCCCCGAGAGGCCTCGGCATGGTCTACTCGCTTGACCCGTTCGCCCACTCCCCGAGAGGCCTCGGCGCTCTTGGCATTGACGCGGCGAGTCAGGGCAGGATGGATAAAATCGTGCAGGGCATTGTTGCCGGGGGTGACAACTGCAACGATTATCTGAAGTGGGTGGACACGTACACGCGCCTTTCAAAAAAGGACAAGAAGAAGTCGACGCTGGAAGCGGCTAAGGAGATGGCAGCCCTGTATCAGCAGAAATACAGTGAATGCGTTGAGAAAGAGGCGACGGCCGCTGTTCAATTGGCGACGGGAGCGGTCGTGGTGCCGACGCCTGCCACGATTCCGGCAACCCAAAACGTACCACGGCAGTACGCCGTGCCTCAGACTCAGGCCTCCACGGGCTCGGCCGTCACCTCCCAGCAGCCCGCCCCGTCGGGGTGGATGACGCCAAAGACGCTGCTGATGATTGGGGGCGGCGTGCTGGCGGTCGGGCTGGTCGTCTACCTCATGCGAAGAAAGTAAGGACTCATGCGCTACTACGACCATCGTTTGGGTGTGGTTTCTGACGTTCGGACCGCGCGTGCGGGGATGGCGGGATGCCACGGCTTGGGCTGCCTCGACGCATTGGGTGCCGAAGGCTGCGCGGCCATCCTCGCCGAAGTTCGACGCCTTCAGGGCCTCGCCAAGACGCGGTCGAAAAAGGAGCATCGAAAGGCTGCCTCTACCGCCGCCGCCGCCGCCATGCAGCGATACCAGCAGTGCGTGGCCTCCGCCGCGAGAGCCTCTACGCCTATCGTCCCGCTGCCCGTTTCTCCAGCGTCAACGTCTCCAGCGTCAACGTCTCCGGAGCCGATGCCATACGTTCCGATGGTCGGTGGTGGTGGGGGTGGCGGCTCGTCCTCGTACCCGGAAATGACTCCGATGCCGGATGGGGCCTACGGGACGGGCCAGATCACGCAAACCAGCCAATTCACTTCGACAGGTCAGCCAATCTTCTACAATGCGGAAAACGGGCAGACTTTCTACTATGGGCCAACCGGACAGCCCGTCTACTTCACGCAGGCTGTGCAGCCCCCCGTTTCGACGGTCATGCAGCAGCCGCAGTTGTACACAGACCCGTCCACCGGACGGCAGTTCTATTATGATCCGGCGACAGGGCAGCAGGTCTACACAACTCCGGCGGCCGGAACCGGGCAGCAACTGGCAAGTCAGGCGCTGACCCCCGTGTCATACGTTCAGATGCCTTCAGGCGGCAGAGGGGGCGACGGCGAACTCGTGCCATACGAAGCGGGCGCGTCGTTCATGCCGCAGGCTTCGGCATTCGGCCAACCCTCCGAGCAGCAGTACACGATCAATGAGAGGGACCTGATCGCGAAAAACGGTCCGACCGAGTACAGCGACAAATGGGGCACAATCAAGGTGCTTGGGCTGGTCTTCCCCGCCGCCAAGGCGAGGGCCGCCGCCGCAGCCGCGCAGACCGTTTCCCCATCTGGTCAGGGTGTTCTTCCTGGCGGCGAGATGAAGGTTGAGGACTTCACGGCGCAGTACGTTCTTGAAGGGGGTCAATGGTAATGAGACACAGACGAAGAAACCCTGAGCCGAGCCTCGAAGAGGTCAAAAGGCTCGCGAAGATCCGCCACGAGAGAGAGCGGAAAGCGGCGCGCCGTCGGGGGCGCAAGGATTTCCCGATGCTTCCTTATGAGTGCTCTTGGGCCTTCGAGGAAGAGTACCGAAGGAAGTTTGGTCGCAACCCCGAGCCTGAACTCGCGCGAAAGACCAAGATCCCCTGGCTCTACCTGGCCATCGGAGTCGTTGGTATTATCTGGATTCGGAGGTGGAAAGACATCCCAATCAACATACTTCCTCGCGGCGCCCGCGTGGAGTATGCGATGGAGCCGATCCAGGGGCAGGCCAACCAGCTCGCCTCGATCAGCACTTACCGCCTGATCTCCAACCGGCGGTCCGGAATGACCTACGCTCCAGTGACGTCTGAAGACGCCGACAAGGTTCTGGTTTTCACTGTTCCGCACGCTGGCACGGTCACACGCAATGTGTTGGTTGATGGGAGTAGGAAATACGTGGAGGTGGCCCACGCATGATCCGCGTCCGGATTGATGGTAGTACACGGAAGGTGGCGAGTAATGCCGCCATCTTCAGGAATCGGTTCAGGAGCCTGTTTCCGAGGATGAAGCCCGTCGCGGCTTCACCGGGACAGGCCTACAAGGAAACACCCCGGTGATCCGGGGAGGCAGCTTGGGTTCGCGCACCTTGACTCTTTCCTTGGCTGTCGAAGTCCAGGATGAGGAAACAGGCCATGTCGGGCTTGATGCGCTTCGGAGAGAGTGAGATGCTTCAGGAGCTTCTACTGTCAAAGCCCGTCGGATTTGCCGTCGGCCTCCTCTATGTGGTGAATCCGTCTCTCGGCACGGCTGGACCTGGCGGCATCCCGGAGATGTTTGCCAACTACGTCGCGCCCATCGCGCTCGTGATTTACTTCCTCGTCAGGGATGAAAAACGGGACAAGCTCGCGGCTCGAAACGATGCCGCAAAAAAGGAGCAAGAGGATAAGCGGGAGCATGAGCGCGCGAAGGAGACGCTGCGTCGCGAGGAGCGCATGGCGGATAGGATCGACGAACTGGAAACTTACATCAACGAGACCATGCTGACGAGCATCGCCGAGAACAAGAACTGCGTGAATCAGCTCTGCGACCGCATTGAGACGCTGGTTGAGGCCATCCGCCGAAGCGACTCCACACTCGTCAAAGGCAAGAGTAGCGGGCACGGCAAGGACGTCGAAGGCTAGGCGAGGCCAGAAAAGGAGAAGGTGTCATGCCGGTTGGAATACCAATTTTGAAGGGCATCACAGCGACAGCCGTTCCCGCCTTCATCGACTTCTCTGTGGACGGGCAGATCGGCTGGATCATGCTGATCAACAAGGGCACCGTGAGTATCTGGGTGGCCTTTGACGCACTTCCATCCGGAACAACCACGGGCGACGGGCGCTTCGAGGTCAAACCAACACAGCGTTTGATCTTGAGCGGCCTTTCAATTATCGCGATTGGCGTGCGCACGGCGGCTGGATCTGCGGGCATGGATGCGGTAGGTCTTAACTGAGGCTAAAACATGCCAGCACCCATCCTAATCGGAAGGACCATTCCACCGGCCGGACTCACCGTGGACCTCGGTAGGATGATCGACTATCTATGGCTGAAGAATAAGGATGCCGTCGAGGGCGTTGTCGTGAGCTTCAATCGCGTTCCGCTCTCCCTTACGGACGGCTTTTTTATCCGCCCAAGCAGCGGGCTGGACATCGCAGGAATCAACATCCGTTACGTTTACCTTCAAAGCGCAGCCCATTTCAGGCTGCCGCCATACACGAACACGCCGGACGTGGACGTTATCGGTGTCAACATGGTTCTTGGAAGCCTTGACGAGTCCCGTGGAGGGTCGGCGAGGGCGGCGACGCTCTACCCGTTCTTTATCCAGAAGACCGAGTCTGTTGCGGCACGGAGGCGCAGCCAGAGCCTGATTCCGAGGCGCAGCGTTTACTGCGACTGGATAACCAATAGCATGGGAGGCGACGCTGGCTCCGGCCCTCCCGGCTCCTACTGATTGAACGGTGGTGTGTGCTGGCCAATCCTCTCTCCAAGCCTCCGGAAGTTGCGCCGCTCACGGCCGCCGACAGCCTTCTCAGGAAACTGTACGGACCCATGCTGTCCACTATGACTGAATCCGAGATTGGGCGACGCAAGGAGTTTTGCGCGCGCTGTCATCTCCGGGCGGAAGATGGTTACTGTGGCGAGCCCCGTATCCTGAATTTGATGGCTCCGAGAGACGAGGCCAAATACGGAGACGGGATGCTGCTGTCGCGCAGGCTCACCGGTCCGGAATGCCGCTGCCCTCTCGGGCTCTGGGAGGCCGCCGGAAGGCGCGAGGTGGAGACGGCAGAAGTTGGCTGCGTGAACGGAAAGCAGGTCTCGTTCTTCATCGGCGCTCTGGGCGAGGACAATGCGGGTGCATCACTGCTCGCGGACCAGATTTACGGACTGACGGGGATCAGGCCGTTTCTTCTGGACGAGCGGAGGGCGGGGGTCTGCACGAACAAGCCCGCAGCGCCTTTCTACTGCCACGACTTTCTCGCGCCTGAAGCCGACTATCTGGTTTATATGTCGGCCGAGATGTACCTTGGCGAGCTTCCCCCGCTCAACTTCGCGGACGTCAGCCTTTACCGCATGCCGAGCGTTATCGGGAAAAACTATCATGGGTTCTTCGTGGCGTCCCGAAATGTGTTTCCGATCTTCGATTGGTGCAGGGACCTGAATCCTGCGGTGGCATTTGACTCTTTTGTCGCGCTGGCAGAGCGTTCCGTCAACGTGGAAGTGATCCCGGACAGCCTGTTTTTCCCGATGCGCTCCGCTCGCGATGGGGAGCCGAAGTCCTTTTGCCTGTTTGGGCTCGACGTTGAGTCGCGCAATCGCCTGCTCCGACGGATGCATCAGAGCCCGAGACCATGGCGCGAAGTCTGCTGTCACTTCTCGTGGATTGACGATCTGCGCAAGTCCGAGCCGTATCCTGATGGGACTGAAATCAGCTTCGACTGCGGACACGCGGGTATCGGCGACATGATCGACGCGGCCCACGTCGCCAGGGCCGTAGAGCTTGAGAATCCAGGCGTCAGCGTCCGGGTCTACTCCAGTGAGGCGAAGAAGGGGTTTATTGAGCTGTTCAGAAAAACGCGGCCCGGAAGCGACGTCAGTCTGGTGCATTCAATTCCTCCGGCCCCGTGGCACCAAATGGATTACCAGCCGTCCCCGTGGCACCAAACGGGTGCCGACTGTCGCAGTACCCGGACTCGTATTGAGAACTGGGCGATCCACTGCGGGGCCACCAAGCCGGTACTCGCCAAACCGCTGATCAGTGAGGAGTCGGAGAAGTGGGCGGCTGACTTTCTGGGCGGCCTTCCTTCGCCGGTCGTTGCCCTATCCCCCATTTCCACGAGCCCTTCGCGCATGTGGCCGCTGGAGCGGTACGAGGCGCTAGGCGAGCTTCTGAGCCGTGCAGGGTACGGTGTCATTGTGATTGATGATCCTGAAGGCGTAGCTGCGCAGAGTTCACGATTCAAGAGGCTCTTTGGAGTCGGTGCCGAGCGCGAAGCCGCTGTGATCCGGAAATGCGGACTGCTCGTTGGGAATGATAGCGGCATGGCCCACTTGTCGGCCTCCATGGAAATACCAACACTGGCCATCTGCGGTCCGACGGACGGACGGGCGGTTTTCGGGTGGTACAAGTCGGTGCGCTGGATCGAAGGGTCGTTGCCTTGCTCGGCCTGCTATTTCCATAAGAGGAATGGATGGAGCGAGGAATGTGAATACGGATGCCGGTCCATCTACACCGTCGGCGTGCAGCAGGTTTTTTGTGAGTGCGTCTCCCTGCTGCCGACATCACCTCGGGTCCTACGAGCGGATGGCTAAGCCATTGTTTTTACCTTAAAAAGGCGTAGAGTTAACGCGGCTCGACACGGAGGAATAAGCGATGGCTCACGGAGTGATCTACGGTCAGGATGGGGTTGTCAGAGTTCCCCTCGCGAGAACAAGACTCCCC
>JAQBFL010000259.1:0-2693 GCA_032123415.1 bacterium
ACGAAGCGCGACGGGAAATCCACCGCCGCGTTGATCGAATGGAACCGGGTCGGCCCTCGATCATGTTCTACCAGGAGCCCTGGAATGAGCTGAACGTCGGGGGCGAGCTCGATCCCCGTTGCGAGGACCCGTTTTTGAGCGGCATCGAGCGCGGCATCCGTATGACCCTCTACAAGTGGCGGAACCACCCCGGCGACCTGGTGGTTGATGCGGCGGTGGATGTCGCCCGCTGTGTGCAGGATACCGGCTTCGGCATCTGGGAAGACGTGGACATCGCGCGTACCGTCGTGGACAGCGACGTGGTGTCCCGCCACTTCCACATCCAGATCCGTGACGAGGCCGACATCGCCAAGATCAAAATGCCGCAGGTATCGCACGACGCGGCAGCCACTCAGGAACGCTACGAGAAAGCGGTCTCCGTCTTTGATGGCGTGCTCAAGGTGAATCTGTGCACGCCGGCCCCCTTCGGCTGGTTCGCGCCGTGGGACGAGATCGTGCGCCTGACCGGAGTAGAGGAGGTGCTGACCGATATGATCGACCGGCCGGAATACGTTCATAAGCTGGTCAGCCATTTCGTGGACTGCTGGCTGGAACGGCTGGATCAGTATGAGAGCCAGGGCTTGCTGGATACGCCTGCGAGCGAGATGATGGTGGGGGGGGCGGCGCAGATCTTCTCCGAGGTGTCGCCAGCGATGCATGACGAGTTCGCGCTCCAGCACGAAGCACGCTACTACCGGCACTTCAAGCGCGTCCACTATGGCTGCTGCGAACCCCTGCACCACAAGGTGGACATCTGCGCCTGGCGCCTCCCGAACATGTACCAGATTTCCATGAGCCCCTGGGCTGATTTCGCGGTCGGCGCACGCAGCGTCGGTCGCCGTTTCATTATCGGATGGAGGCCGAACCCGGCCTTCCTGGCGATGGATCGGTGGGATCCGGATCTGGTGCGGCGCGACATCATGGAGAAACTCGCGATCGCCCGCGAACACGGCTGCACTGTCGCGATCTGGGTGAAGGACCTCAGCACGGTGCGCCACGAGCCCTGGCGTCTGACCGAATGGGATTGCATCGCCAAGGAATGCGTGGGGGGGCTGTGAAGGAAGGCGGCAAGATCGGGACGCTGCACCTCAGCCATGTTCATGTCGAGGGGCTGGAGACGCTGGTCTCCAACGAGGAACGGATCGCCCGCACCTTGAGCAGCCTGGCTGAGCGGGTAATGAGAACAGTCAACATGCGGATCAATGTGGGCAAGTGGTCGCCTTCAGGGGCATTCAACGCCATGAATTTGCGCCTAGCCTATTAGTATAACGGATGGGAGCCCTGCAAACCTGAAACAGCACCCGTAAACATACAACGCCTGGGGAAAGGAGGCGAAGGGCATATTTATCGAATACCTGTTTGACATTTTTATCCCGGATAATATGGTGACTTTGTCCGGTGAAGCGGCGACTGGCTCTGCTGAGAAGCAACCAATCAAGGAATAGCCGGGCAGGAAGGGGAGTTCATCACGGGTCACCATGAACGGGACTGAACTGAAAGCACTGTCGCTTGTGCTGAAACCCGGATCGAAGAACAAAATTGTGATTCGGAGCTAAAAGACAAAGATTATCAGGGAATTTGCCCCATGGATAAGCTGTTTTCGTTTGACTACGGTGGCCGTCCCTTCCCGGAAGGCTTCACACGCCAACCCGGAGCCGCGGAGGTCTGGGCGCACGCTTCTGGCCTCACGGTGACTGTGGAATCCACATCCTATCCCGAGACCGGCGCGCGGGAATGGACGCTCTGGTTCGAGAACCGGGGGACGGCGGACAGCGCGCCGCTGACGAACGTCTGCCCGCTGGACGCCCGCGCGGCGTTCCCCGACGGCTGCACGGTGACCACGGCCAAGGGCACCAGCGGCAAGATCGACGACTTCGCACTGGTCACGGACGCACTGGCCACCGGCGCGGCGAAGGAGTACGCCGCCTGCGGCAGCCGCGCCTACATTCCGTTCTTCAACGTCGGCGGCGAACACGCGGGCGCGGTCTGCGCCCTGGGCTGGACCGGCCGGTGGTTCGTCAAGGTGGAGGCGCAGGCCGGCGGCGCGCGGGTGACGGGCGGCATGCCCTCAACCGGCTTCTACCTGAGGCCCGGCGAGCGGGTGCGCACACCCCGTGTCCTGTGGCTGCCGTGGACCGGCCGCCGTCTGGACGCGCATAATGCGCTGCGACGCCACCTGGTCAAGAAGATGCCCAAGGGCACGGACGGGCAGCCGCAGGCGCCGATCTGCTTCGGCACCTGGGGCGGCATGAAGACGGCCACGCACCTGAAGCTGATCGAGTTCATCAAGAAGCAGGGGTTCCGCTACGACCTCTACTGGATCGACGCAGGCTGGTACGGCGACGACCACGAGACCGAGGAGTTCCAAAACTTCGAGAACGAGGACTGGTACTTCCATGTCGGCAACTGGCGCGTCAACCGCAAGGTCCATCCGGAGGGCCTGCGCCCGGTGACGGATGCGGCCCACGCGGCCGGCATGAAGGTGCTCCTCTGGTTCCACTCGCTGGACTGCCACAGCCACCTGGGCTGGTACAAGGAGCACCCGGAATGGGGGCGCATCACCTGGGACGGCATCGCCCCCTGCGTGACGCCGCACTTCAAGGATCAGACCACCAGGGCGAAGGTGGCGAGCGCCTACCTGGATGACCCGGAGG
>JAQBFL010000260.1:0-5197 GCA_032123415.1 bacterium
GGTCCACACATCGTTCCGGTGCCAGTTGGGTTTCAGGGGGTGTCTCCTTCGCGTCTCCTCGCCAGGCGCCGCGTCATTGCTGCCAACAGCGCGATGATACCCCGTGCGGCCGCGGGGCTGCAAGAGTACAATGCGGAACGCGATATCAACGCGCCATTCGCCTTCAGGCGGAATGCGCCGTCCGGCGATGCCGGGAATCCGCGGCGGCCGGACCGCCGCGGCGGTAGCGCGCGGGCGTGGAGCCGGTCAGGCGGCGGAAGTGCTTGATGAAGTAGCTCTGGTCGGTGTAGCCGACTTCGTAGGCGATCTCGCCGCAGGACTTGTCCGAGCGCTCGAGCAGCCGCTGGGCGTGCTGCACGCGCGCTTCATGGATCGCACGCAGCGCGGAGCGGCCCGTGGCGGACTTGAACAGGTGGGCCATGTGGAACGTGCTCAACCCAACGTGCTCCGCCACGGCGCGAAGCCCGATCGGCCGGCTGTGCCGCTCGCGGATGAAATCCAGCGCGCGGCGCACGTGCATGCTCGATCGATTGGCGCCGTGCAGGTAGATGCCGTCGATGAAATCGTCCAGCGCGTTCGTCAGCAACAGGGAAAGGCTCTCGAAACCGTCGGCATGCACGATCGTCTCGGTCCACCCGTGGTTCTTCTCGATGAGCGGCTCGAGCAGCGGATTGTCCTCGATGGCGGCGCGGGTCAGGCAACTGAGCAACTCGACGGCGCGCGCGCGCAGCACGGTCAGATGCGGGGACGACAGAAAGATCGCCGCAAGCATCTCGTTGAGGATGCGCCGGGCTTCGTTCCGGTCCCCCGCGCGGATGTTGGCCAGCAGGATGCGCTCCTTCTCGAAGGCGTAGAGAGCCTGGCCGCCGCTGCGCCTCAAGTCTTCCACCGCCTGGCTCAACTGCCGTTGATGCCTCAGGCGCGTTCGGTTCTCGATCAGCAACTCCGGCTTCCATCCGCTCAACGCGTAGAAGATCTCGAAGGCGTCGGCTGCCGCGGCGCGCAGCAGGGGTTCTTCGCGTGTGGGCAGCGCCGCCAACCGCCCGCGGGCCGCGGACGGCGACATTCCCTCCGCGCGGAACGCGCCAAGCAAGGCGCCGTCGGCCACCGCGGCGTCCCCGGCCAGCCGCGCTTCGCGGCAGACCAGACCGCCATGGACGATGTGCCGGTCCTCGAGGGCCAGCACCCAGGCCCCCAGGCCCGATGCGGGCGTCATCCACACCGCCTCGCCGACGGTGACGCTTTCCTGCAGGGCGACACGCAGCCGCCTGCGCCACGTCGGCGAGTCCGGCGGCGCCGGCGCCCGGTCGGCCAGGGGGTCGCCGTTCGTCGCCACCAGACACACCGTCAGCCCATGCCGCTCGCGGAACTCCCGCGCCACGATGGTCATCAATCGCTTCGACAAGATTGCCATAATCGAGTCCCGCCAACCTGTTGTTCTTCCAGCTCATCATGCACAATTCATGAACCGTTCGACAAGAACGTTCTATTTTTCAACAAGACCCGTCTATTCATCGCGGACTGTTTGCTGTAGCTTGTGCGGAAATCGCGTGATGGAGCACCGGGGCTGGATGCGCCGGGCCGCAAGCGAGAAGGCGTTGCGCGGGTTGCGCCGCCGGCAAGCAGGAGGACGAGCGTGAGTATTCTGAGCGAGATGTCCGAGAACCTGATGAAGGGCAAGGCGAATGACGTCAAGGCGTTGGTCGAGAAGGCGCTTCAGCAGGGGTTGGAGCCCGGCAAGATTCTGAACGAGGGCCTGCTCTCGGGCATGAGCATCGTGGGTGAGAAGTTCAAGAAAAACGAGGTTTACGTTCCGGAGGTGCTGATCGCGGCGCGCGCCATGAAGGCCGGCATGCTGGTGCTCCAGCCGGTGCTCGCGAGCGCCGGTGTGAAGCCGCGCGGCACGGCGGTGGTCGGCACGGTGAAGGGCGACCTTCACGACATCGGCAAGAACCTTGTCTGCATGATGCTCGAAGGCGCGGGGTTCAAGGTCGCGGATGCCGGAATCGATGTGTCTCCCGAGAAGTTTGTGCAGGTCGCGACGGACAACCAGGCACAGGTGATCGGCGTCTCGGCGCTGCTGACGACGACGATGACGAACATGAAGGCGGTGGTTGCCGCCGTGAAAGCCTCTCCGCTGGCCGGGAAGGTCAAGGTGATGATCGGCGGCGCGCCGGTGACCCAATCCTTCTGCGACGAGATCGGCGCTGACGGCTATGCTCCGGACGCGGCCTCCGCGGCGGACCTGGCCAAGGAATTGGTCGGCGTCTGAATTCCGAAACGGTGGCGGCATGCGGATCCTCGTCGTGGGGCCGGGCGCGATAGGCTGCCTGTTGGCGGCACGGTTGTCACGCACCCGCCACGGGGTTCTGCTGCTGGCACGCGACGAACCGCAGGCGGCGACGCTCCGGGCGCACGGCATACGCGTGGACCGCGGAGCGCGGACGGAGGTGTTCCGCGTGCCCGTGGCGGCCGCGGATGCGCCGGCGCCTTCCGTGCCCCACTGGGCCGCCGACGCGGCGCTGTACTGCGTCAAGACCTGCGATTCCGCTGCCGCCTTCGTCGGATCCCGCCCCTACCTCGCCCGCCGGACGGTCGTGGTGTCCTGCCAGAACGGCATCGGCAATGTGGAGCGATTCACGGCGGCCGGCGCGGAGGGGCCCGTTCTGTGCTGCGTCACCGGCATGGGCGGCACGCGGTTGGGCGACGGGCACGTGGCATGGGGCGGCGACGGGGAGACGTGGCTGGCCGCGCCAGCGGCGGCGCAGGCGCGGCACGCGGCCATGATCGCGCGCGTCCTGAATGAAGCCGGGATGAAGGTGCGGCGTCACGCCGATGCCCGCTCCCTCGTCTGGAGCAAAGCCATTGTCAATGCGGCCATCAACCCCGTCGGCGCGCTCTTCCGGATCTCGAACGGCCGGATTCTGACGCATGCCGCGGCGCGTTCCATGGCGTTCGCGGCGGCGCGCGAAGCACAACGCGTCGCCGCGGCCGCGGGCGTCGGACTGCTGTTCGAGGACGCCGCGGACGAAGTGCGGCGCGTCTGTGCGGCGACGACGGCCAATCGATCCTCGATGCTTCAGGACGTGGAGCGAGGAAGACCGACCGAGATTCGCTCAATCACGGGGGAGATCGTTGCCGCCGGCAGGCGCTTGGGCGTGCCGACGCCGGTCAACAGCCGGTTGCTGGCCCGCCTGATCTGCATCGCGGCCCCGGCGAGGTGCCGCGGGGCCGTTGCGCCGGGGAGCAGGCGCGTCAGCGCAGCGGAAGAAACTGGTCGCTGCCGCGGTAGCGCAGCCAGACGCCTTCCGGTATAACGGCCAGGACGCGGACCCCTTCGACATCGTCCCCCGCGGCCACGACCTGCCGGTTGAGAATGGCGGTCGCCTGCTGTCCCCCGAGCGAAACGCCCGTGATCTGAAGCTGCGGCCAGTCCTCGAAGGTGCCCCTCGGGCCGGGGAGCGGGCGGCGTGGCGCGGCAGGCGGCTCGGTGGGTCCCTGCACCGCTTTCAGGGCCGCTTCGCGCGCTCCGTCATCGATGTAGATATCCGGGCGGAACGGCTCGTCAGGAGAGAAGAGCCGCCAGCTCTCGACGCGGCGGTCCGGGCCGAAGACGACGCGTGCCATCGGCACGTCCGTATGCCACAACTGGGACCCGCGCAAGACGTCCCGGCTCGGGCGTTGGTTGTAGATCCAGACTTCACGCGCCCCGGCCCCGGCCTCGCCGACGGTCTCGCGACGCTGCGGCGGCCCCATGCTCAGCCGGACCTCGGGGCGGCTCATGCCCTCCGCCACGCACCCCGCGCGCAGGGCATCGCGCACGGGCGCCGAAAGCTGCGGATTGAGCCGGATGTACCGCTCCACGGGGTCGGGACCGAGCTGCCCGGCGCCGCCGAAACAACCTCCCGCGATCAGGACCAACAGGCATCCGGCCGCGGCGCCTGCGATCCGCCGACCCACATGTATCTCACTCATGCTCCAAGTCCCCGCATTGGACGCGTTTCACGACCGCATCATGACCGATCAGCTTGACGATGTCGAGAATCTGGTTGAGCACGTCGTCCGGCCCATCGTAGACGACGCGGATCTCGCTGTGCGCGATATCGACGCGAACGTCCTCCACGCCGGGCCGCTTGCGCCCCAGTCGCTCGATGGCGTAGGCGCAGCTCACGCACCCCGCGCCGCGCATATCCAGGATGGCCGTCTTCCTTGCCATGAGGTCCGCTCCGTTTCCGGCTTCCGTCAGGCGCCGGACCTGCTCTCTCGCAGCAGCTCGCTGTAGCGTCGCACCGCGGCCGCCAGCAGCGCGAGGCCGAAGGGGAATACGACAAACCCCGCCGCGATAGGCCGCCAGGCGAGGACGGGCTCCGCCGCTTCGAGGCCCGCCGCCGTTGCGGCGGACACCTCGCTCGCCATGCGCAACGCGGCCCAGACCGCTCCCAGCAGCGGCCCGAGGGACAGGACAATGCCGGCCACGACCAGCGTGGCGGCCCATCGCATGCCGGGTTGTCTGCTCATGGGTTCTCTCCGCGTGGGCATGTGGGGCGTCAGGACGCCGGGGCCGGGAGGTCTGCCGCCGAGATGCCCTCGGCCGCGTCGATGACGTTGAGCACGCGAACCACATAATCTCGCGTCTTCTCGGGCAACGCGCCGGCGATATCGCTGTATCGCGATCCGCCCACGGCGGCGAGCGCACGGCGCACGCACCCCTCGCCCGCGTGATAGGCCGCCACGGCCAGCGTCCAGGAGCCCAACTCGACGTGCAGGAATTTCAAGTAACGGGCCGCCGCGCGGGAATTCAAGACCGGGTCGAAACGCTCGTCAGACTCCGACGCCACGCGTATACCGAACCGCTCCGCGGTTTCGGGCATGAGTTGGAACAGGCCCGCTGCACCCGCGACACTCACGGCCCATACGTCGAAGCCGGATTCGACTTCGGCGATCCAGACCAGCTCGCAGGGCACCCCTTCGGCCAGGAAGATGTCCTTGAGAGAACTGACAAAGGCCACGGACTCGTCCCCGGCGTCCGTCAAATCCGCCTTGATGACGGCAAGATGCGCGGAAGACGGGAGCGCATGCTCGGTGCCGGCCTCGGCGGCGTGGCTCATTTCCGCCGTGGCGTTGGCGTCCGGCCCACGGACGGTGGCCCGCGCATTCTGGACGCACGCCACGACGTAGGCGCACAGGACACCCGCCA
>JAQBFL010000261.1:0-2863 GCA_032123415.1 bacterium
GGCTTCCATCGGCTCCAGTGCCTTGGGATGCTCCTTGCGAATCTGTTCCAGCCGACGCCGCGCGTAGACGGACGCCAGACAACTGCTGTGCGCCTCGAAAGAGAAATAAACCTCACCGTGGTCCGTCAGCAGCGTCTGGAAGTGGCCGGCGGCGGCCACCGCATCGCCCTTGGCGAGCGCCGCGTCGCCCAGTTTCCAAAGCGCACGAACCGAAGTATGCACGTCCGGCGAACAGGCCAGCGCCTTCTCGTACTGCGCATAGCCCTCCGCACTTTTCTTCGCCGACATGCATTTCTCGCCGGCACCGAAAAAGCTTTCAAACTTCCGCAGCCTCAGTTCTCCGACGAGACGCCTGGTCTCTTCGTCGTCCTTCCGCACGGACGGCCGGGCCAGCGCCAGGTCAAAGGTCTTGACCGCGTCGTCGAACCGCTCCTGGACGTGGTACAGATCGCCCAACTCCAGCCAAGACGCCAGGTCGTCGGCAGACGCATCGAGCCGCTCCTTCAGTCGCGCTTCGACAACCTCCGCGACGAAGTAGGCGTTCACGTGCGTGGCCGACACCGACAGGAGCGCGTCGCGATCGACGAAGAGATGACCGGCCTCGACTTTCGGATCGCCCCATCTGTGCTCCTTCTCTCCACCGATCATCTTCCACATAGGCTTGCCGGACGAACCCAGACGCCCGTCGATCACCACGATGCCCTTGTTGGTCGGCACGAAGACATACGCTCCGGCCACCACGCCACGGCCCACGATGCTGTCGTTCTGCCACTCGGATGAATACTCGATCTTACCGGTCTTGGCGTCCAAGAAGACGACGCTGCGTCCGGAGAGCGCCAGCCGTCCGTGCACCAAGCCGATCACGTACTCCAACGGTTCGTTGGTCCCGCCACGCGGCAGGCTTCGCACCCGTTCCGCCTGCCATTTGCGACGGCCCGTTTGCAGATCCATGCCGTAAATGAAGTTCGAATCCTGCGGCGTGACCATCAGCAGGTCCTCGAAGACCATCGGGGCATTGGCGGCCCAGTAGCTGGAAACCGGATACTCTCCGGTGCGCGGATCGACGACCAGGCCCGGTGTGCGCTCATAGATGCGGATCCAGCGAACCGCGCCCGTAGCCGCTTCCAGCGCCGCCACAGCCCCCAGGTTCGTCACGCAGAATACCAGCCCTCCGCTCACGGCCACCGGCAGTCCCAGCGCAGGCTGCAAGCCGCCGCCGTGCAGAGGCGGCTGGCCGGCACAAATCCGCGTCCGCCACAACAGCCGGCCGGTGGGCGCGTCGAAGGCCACCACCCACGCCGTCCGCGGTCCGTTCGTTTCTTCGACGGCCATCGTATAAAGCACACCATCGACATACGTGGGCGAGGAGACCAGGTACACGCCGCGCAGCCACTCCTGGTCGGCCTTGCCGTTGATCCGGCACTGCTCGTCCGCGCCCGGTTCGCTTGACCACAGCAGACTGCCGCCTTCCAATCCCAGCTTTCCACCCGCCTTCTTTCCCACAGCCACGAGCCCGTTCGGTTCCTGTTTGGGCCGGTCCCGTCCACCCCACCACTGCGGCATCGGCCCCATGGGCGCCGGACCCAAGGCCACGTACAGATGGTCTTCGCCCAACGTGGGAAAGTAGACCTGGTCCACCACCCCCATCTGCTGACCTCGGGACGGGTTGTTCGGCTGCTGCTCGGGCTTGGCCGAGCTGGGCCACAGGTCCCTGGCCGATGGCGGCCACCAGAAGACCGGGCGGTCCGGTTCCGGCCGGGAAATCGAGTGGCAGGCCACCACGCGCCCGTTGGTCAGCAGAAACAAGCCCTTGCGCAGCGCCAGATGAATGTTCGTCGGCGTAACGCGCTTGGTCTGTCCCGTACGGGAATTGCGGACCAGGGTGGCTGTCGACGCCGAGCAGCCTTCGGCCGCTCCAAGCAGACGAGGAATCGGAATGCTCCATTTGCGCACGCCGACGGCCGTCCGCTCCGGCGCGCCGCGCGTGTGCGTCGCGTCGCCGCCATACGTGTCCCAACCCTCGTCCTTCCGCTCGTTTTTCGCCCCCGCACCCGTCACCTTCAGACGGGCGCGCAGATCCTCCATCGCGGCATCGCCCACCTTCGCGCCGATACGCAACGTCTCAAGGCCTTCCTTCGCGGCGAGTTGCTCCAGGCTCTTCAGCGCCATCTCCGCCTCTTCCCGCTGTCCCAGGCGCACCTCCGTCAAAAAAATCCGCGCCGCCACCGCCAGCTTCGAGACGTCCGGGTCCGGATGACCGGACAGGCGGCTGAAGCGACTGAGGACCTGGCGGTCGGCACCCCGCTGATAGGCGTACTCAGCCAACCAGACGACCGCGTTGTCGCCCCACGCGGACGAAAAGTACGTCCGCGCAACAGTTTCCATCTGCCGTTCGTCGAGTTGCTCGTCGGCCACGGCGTAGACACCTCGTGCCTTCGGGTCGATGAGCGCCCGGTACACCGCCAACCCAGCCGGCGGCAGCTTCGAAACCTCTTCCGTCACTTTCTCGGCCACCGAACGGTAGACCCCCAGACCATAGGCGCGTGCATCCTCGCCGCCATCCCCCAACCACCGCGCCAGAAAGACCTTATTGGCGTGCTTGCTCAGAATCTCGATGTAGGCCTTGATACAGACGGGCCAGGCCTCGGGATCCTCCGCGCCCTTGGCCGCCGACTCCCGGGCCTTGCGCAACAACAACTCGACCGTATCATCTTCCTCGAGCTGCACCTCGTGCTCGGGGCGCTTGGGCTCTTCGGCGGGCAAGACGGAAAGCAGACCGCAAACGAGAAGCCCCGGTAAGATCGTTCGACGAAAGACGCGCGGCATCAAGACTCTCCCTTACTCAACTGGGGCAAGCCGACCC
>JAQBFL010000262.1:0-20204 GCA_032123415.1 bacterium
GCATCGCGAGGCCTTGGTTGCCGCGCTCGTCTGCCACCTGATCGAGGAGAAGCGCATCCGGACGACGCTCCCCAAGGCGCGGCAGGTGCGTGTGCTGTCCGAAAAGATGGTTACGCTGACGCGCAAGGGCACCCTTGCGGCTCGGCGGCTGGCCATCGCGCGGCTGCGCAGTCCGGAGGCGGTCGTGGAACTCATCACGAATCTCGTTCCGAAGTTCGAAGGGCGCGCGGGGGGATACACCCGCGTGCTGAAAACCGGTCGCCGCACGGGCGACGGCGCCGACATGGCGATCATCGAGTGGGTCGGCATCGACGTGCCGGACAAGCGGAAAAAGAAGAAGACCGAGGCGGAAAAGAAAGCCGAAAAAGCGGCCGCTTAACGGCGACGCGCCACGGGCTTCTGCCGCCGCATGCTCATGACGGCACTGCAGATCAGGGCGGCGGATTCCTGCCGGTTCGATGCTCTATCGCTCGGGGAGGTCATGCTGCGCTTGGATCCCGGCGAGGCGCGTATACGGTGCGCCCGTTCGTTCCGCGCCTGGGAGGGCGGGGGGGAGTACAACGTCGCGAGGGGCTTGCGCAAGTGCTTCGGGTTGCGCACCGCGGTTGTCACGGCCCTGGCCGACAACGACGTCGGCCGGCTGATCGAAGATCTCATCATGCAGGGTGGGGTCGACACCGCCCTCATCCGCTGGCTTCCCTATGACGGCATCGGGCGGACGGTACGCAACGGCCTGAACTTCACCGAACGCGGTTTTGGCTTGCGCGGCGCGGTCGGCGTATCCGACCGAGGCCACACGGCGGCGTCCAGCCTTTCCCGCGGGGACATCGACTGGAACCGCGTGTTCGGCGACATGGGGGTTCGCTGGTTTCATACGGGGGGCATTTTCGCGGGCCTGTCCGAAACGACGGCCGACGTGGCCATCGAGGCCATGGAGGCCGCCCGAAGGCACGGCGTCGTCGTCTCCTACGACCTGAACTACCGCCCCTCGCTGTGGAAAGCGGTCGGCGGGCAGGAGAAGGCGCGCGAAGTGAACCGCCGCATCGCACCCCTGGTGGATGTGATGATCGGCAACGAAGAGGATTTCACGGCATGCCTCGGTTTCGAGGTCGAGGGGGTCGACGAACGCTTGGCGGCACTGCCGGTCGAGGGGTTCAAGCGGATGATTGAGCAGGTCACGCGGGTCTATGGGAACGTTAAGGTCGTGGCCACCACGCTGCGTACCGTACACAGCGCGACGGTCAATGACTGGGGCGCCGTCTGCTGGGCCGGCGGCGAGTTTCACGAGGCGCCGATGCGCGCGCGGATGGAAATCCTCGACCGGGTGGGCGGTGGCGACTCGTTTGCCTCCGGCTTGATCTATGGGTTGTTGCAGGCGAGGGGGCCGGCGTGGGCCGTCGCCTGCGGCGCGGCGCACGGCGCCCTGGCGATGACCACGCCGGGGGACACCTCCATGGCCACCCTCGCCGAGGTCGAGAAGCTGGTCCGCGGCGGAGGCGCCCGCGTCGACCGTTGAATCGGGTCGTGTGTCGTGAATGTCAATCCACAGCGCGTCCCGTCGAGCCCGAAGACGGTTCCGGCGCATGACCTACTGGTCTGCGTGGATTCCGATGGCTGCGTCTTCGATAGCATGGATCCCAAGCAGCGGCGATGTTTCCACCCTCAGATCATCTCGCAGTGGGGGCTTGAGCGCATCGCCGCTTGCGTGAGGGAGACGGCTTGTTTCGTCAACCTGTACTCGCGATACCGCGGCGGCAACCGGTTTTCTTCCCTGGTCCTGACGTTCGATTTGCTGAGGCGGCATCCGCAGGCCGTTGCCTCGGGGGCGTTCATCCCCCGGCTCGACACGCTCCGCAAGCTGATCGAGGAATTTCCGGCCATGGACCAGTCGGTCGTCGAGACGGCGGCGCGCGCAACGGGCGATCCAGATCTGGCCGCCGTCCGGGACTGGAGCCGGCGCGTCAACCGGTGTATCGAGTTGTTGGGCGACGACATAAAGCCGTTCCCCGGCGTCCGCGAGGCGCTCGGCGCCATGGGCGAGAGGGCCGATCTGGTCGTGGTCTCCCAGACGCCTGCCGATGCGCTGGCGCGCGAATGGCGGCGACATGGCTTGGAGGGATGCGTGAGCGGGATCGGCGGTCAGGAGGCGGGGACCAAGACGCGGCAGATCGAAGCGGCCATGCGAGCGGGCGGCTTCGAACCGGCGCGCGTCCTTGTGATCGGCGATGCCGTGGGCGACCTGGACGCCGCGCGGGCGACGGGTGTGGAGTTCTTCCCCATCGTTCCCGGTGACGAGGCTGCATCGTGGCGTCGCCTGCGGGATGAGGTGTGGCCGCCCTTCGCCGCCGGGCAGGGCGGGGTGGAGCGCTCGCTGGTCGGCGATTTCCTGACAAGGCTGCCCGAACGCCCACCCTGGGAATCGGGTTCCGCGCGCGGGGAGGTCGGCGCGGGATGACGAGGCCCGTCCAGTCGCCCGCACCGGGCAGCCGTATCGTCCGCCATGCGGGCGATCTGCTGGAGTTCAGTTTCGTCGTGCCGGGGGGTGGGGCCGGGCATGCCTGGTTGCGCACGACCCTGGGCCACGCGGCTGTGCGGCGCGCGGAGATCGTCGCGCACGTCGAGAACGGCCAGCCGATGCTGGCTCGCGAGTGGCACGACGTCGCCATGCGGCGCGTCGGCCACGACCGCTTCACCGTTACGCTGCCGCTTCTCGACGCGGGCTGTCACGAGGCCAAGGCGCTTTTTCTTCCCGACGGGCGCTCGGAACCGGTATGGCCCGAGGGCGGCAACGCTCTTATCAAGGTCGAACCGGCGTCGACAGTATGTGCCAACTCGGTCTACACGGCTTTCGTTCGCCAGTTCCGCCCCGATGCGGACGCGGCGACCGACAGGCGCCTGGAGCCGGGCGTCAGGGTCTTGGAGGAACAAGGCTATACCGTGATCCCGCGCTCCGGGACGTTCCGGGACCTGATCGGCCGGTTGGACGTGATTGTCGGCCGCATGGGGTTCCGTATTGTGCAGTTGCTGCCCATCCATCCGACACCCACGGTGTTCGGCAGGATGGGACGCTTCGGGAGTCCGTTTGCCGGACTCGATTACCTCGATGTCGATCCGGCCCTGGCGGAGTTTGACCGTCAGACCACGCCGCTGGAGCAGTTCTGCGAACTGGTGTCGGCGGTCCACGCCCGCGGCGCCCTGTTGTTTCTGGACATTCCCGTGAACCACACGGGGTGGGCCTCGAAGTTGCAGAATCAACACCCGGAGTGGTTCGACCGCAACGACGACCGCACGTTCCGCTCCCCCGGCGCCTGGGGTGTCACGTGGGAAGATCTTTCCCAACTCGACTTCCGCGTGCGGCATCTCTGGGGCTACGTGGCCGGCATCTTCCTGACCTGGTGCTCCCGCGGTGTGGACGGCTTCCGGTGCGACGCGGGATACATGCTCCCCGGGGAGGTGTGGACGTATATCGTGGCCAAAGTCCGCCAGCAATACCCGGACACGATCTTTCTCCTGGAGGGGCTGGGCGGCAAGCTCGAAAAGACCTGTTCGCTGCTCTCGCCGGCCGGACTGAACTGGGCCTACTCGGAGCTTTTTCAGCAGCCCGACCGGCAGGCGATCGAGCGCTATCTGCCGGACGTGTTCAGGATCTCGCGCGAGCGCGGCGTCATGGTCCACTTCGCGGAAACACACGACAATGATCGTCTGGCGGCAAGGTCGGTGGCGCACGCCCGCATGCGCACCTCGTTGAGCGCCCTGTTCTCCGACGCCGGCGGTTTTGGAATCACGGCCGGCCTGGAGTGGTACGCGCGCGAGAAGATCGACGTGCACGGCGCCCCGTCGCTGAACTGGGGCGCGTCCGACAACCAGGTCGGGCGTCTGGCGCGACTCAACCGCATCCTGGCGGGGCATCCGGCCTTTAGCGCCGGGGTGGAATTGCGCCTTGTGCAGCGTGGCGGGGATAACGTTCTGGCGATGGTGCGGCACACCGGCACGGCGGCGCGCGATGGCTTGGTCGTCGCGAATCTCGATGTCGAGGCCCCTGCGCGGGCCGTGTGGCTGGCGGTGGATTGGGATGCGCCGGGAGGGATTGCTTTCGACCTCGTGGAGAACACGGACGTGGCTTTGACGGTGCAGGGCGCCGAGCGCGGCTGCGAGCTGGGCCCCGGCGCGGTCATGTGCCTTGTGCGGCGCGGCGAGGAAGCCGGCCTTGTGCCGGCGGCGGAGGGCGACGTGGAGCCGCCCCTGGTCGGACGGCAGAGGTTGCGGACCAAGGCACTGGAAATCGTGACGGAGGGGGTTGGGCCGGCCGACCTGAGCGGACTGGATGTCGAGGCCGCGGCCGATGCGCTGGCGCGCGACCCGCGCGCGTACTGCACCCAAGCGTGCGGGGGCCTGCCGCGGGTCACGGAGTGGCGATGGCCGGCCGATGTGCGGCGCACCGTCGTGTTGCCGGCCGGGCACTTTCTGCTGGTGCGCGCCCCGCGCCGGTTCTGCGCAACCGTGCAGTGCAACGCGCACGCCGTATCGCACGAGAAGGCGCTACGGGCCGCGGATGGCGGTTGGTTTGCGGTTTTCGCGCCCTTCGGCGCCCAGGCGCAAGCGGGAGATGAATCCGCGCTTGCCCTGACCGTGTTCGAGCTTGGTGCGCCGGCCGAGGCGGGGCATGGGAAGCTCCTGCACGCGGCGGATGCACGGCGTGTGGTCGTGCGCCGAAGCTGCACCGCGGCCGAGGTTGAGGAGCGCCGGATCTATGGGCTTTGCACGAATGGCCGCGGCGCGATGGCGCAGGTTCGCGGGGCGTGGGGGACCATCCACAGCCAGTACGACGCCATGCTGGCGGCCAACCTGCACCCGAGCGTGCCGGTGGACCGGCGCGTGCTGCTGACGCGCTGTCGGGCCTGGCTCGTGTGTCGCGGTTACTCACAGGAACTCGGCATCGCATGTCTCGAAACGTTCGAGGTCTTGTCGCGCAACGCCGTGCGGTGGAATTTCCGAGTGCCCGCCGGCCTCGGCAACGCGGTGCCCCTGAGCGTTGAGCTGTGCCTGGTCGAGGGGCGCAACCGGATCGAGCTGGTCTTCAGGCGGCGCGCCGCGTGCGGCGACAACCGGCTTGACGACGCCAGCCCGGTGACGCTGATCGTGCGGCCCGACGTGGAAGACCGCGGCTTCCATGAGGTCACCAAGGCGTACCGCGGGCCGGAGACGGTGTGGCGCCAGGCCGTTACGTCGCACGGCTCGGGCTTCCGGTTTGCGACGTGCGCCACGCACGCGCTGACCATGCGCGTGGTGGGAGGCGTCTTTGTCCAGGAACCCGAATGGCAATACCAGGTGGCGCACCCGCTGGAGGCCGAGCGCGGGCTGGAGCCGTCGGGCGATCTGTTCAGCCCTGGGTATTTCAGCCTGTCGTTGCGTGGCGGGGGTGTCGGTCTCCTCATGGCGGAGGCCGTCGTGCCGGCCACGGCCCCGGAACCGGCGCCCGCGCCCGCGCCCGAGGCTGCCGCCGCGGCGTCGGCGCAGCGACCGCTCGCCGAGCACCTGCGCGACGTCGTCGAGCAGTTCGTCGTGGCCCGGGGCGCGGGGGCCACCGTGATAGCCGGATACCCCTGGTTTCTCGACTGGGGTCGCGACACCTTCATCTGCCTGCGGGGATTGGTGGCGGCAGGTCGCGCGGATGCGGCCGAACGGATACTGGGGGAGTTCGCCGCGTTCGAGCAAAACGGCACGCTTCCGAACCTGCTTGCGGGGGAGGGCGACTCGAACCGCGACACGTCGGACGGACCGCTATGGTTTGTCGTGGCCTGTCGCGACCTGTGCGAAGCGCGCGGTAACAAGACGGCGCTGGACCGTCCCGTCGGAAGACGCACGCTACGGGAGGTGGTCGCGTCCATCGTGACGCATGTGGCCGACGGCACGCCCAATGGCATCCGGATGGACGACGACAGCGGGCTGGTGTTCAGTCCGGCGCATTTTACATGGATGGACACGAACCACCCCGCCGGCACGCCGCGGGAGGGCTATCCGATCGAAATCCAGGCGCTCTGGTACGCGGTGCTGGCGTTCGCGGCCAGTGTGTGCGCCGGTGGCGAGCGCTGGCGGGCGCTGGCGGCCCGCGTGCGTGCATCCATTATGGACCGCTACCGGCTCGAGGGGGCGGTGGGACTGTCGGACTGTCTGCACGCGCGGCCCGGCATGCCGGCAGCCGCCGCCGCGGCCGACGATGCGGTGCGGCCGAACCAATTGCTGGCCATCACGCTGGGCGCGGTCGACGACCGCGCCACTTGCGAGGGGATCCTGGCCGCGTGCGAGGAACTGCTGACGCCCGGCGCCATCCGCAGTCTGGCCGACCGGCCGGTGCGCTATCCCCAGCCCGTGATCGATCGCGGGCGGATGCTGAACGATCCGCTGCGCCCTTACTGGGGCGCTTACCGCGGTGACGAAGACACACGGCGCAAGCCGGCCTATCACAACGGCACGGCCTGGACGTGGCTGTACCCGTCTTACGCCGAAGCGTTGCTGTTGACGTACGGGGCGGCCATGAGCGACACGGTGTCGGCGCTGCTGGGCGCGGGCGCGCGCCTGCTGGATCGCGACGGCGCGGGACATGTGCCCGAGATTCTGGACGGCGACAGTCCGCATGCGGCACGCGGCTGCGGCGCGCAGGCATGGGGTGCGACGGAGTTCCTCCGCGTGCTTCTGCTCCTGCAGCGTATCGAGGGCGGTTCTTCTGAAGCACCCGAAGCGAAGCGTCGATGCGGATGAGTTCATCGCACGCGCCTGGCGGCAACGCGACCGGTCCGGCGAGTCGCTCAAACACGGCGACAACGGCGGCTCATCCGAAAAGAGGCCGAACGGCTCCCAATCGCACTCAGTCCGCTTCGGCTTCGAGGTCGGTCGGCCGCTTGAGTCCATGCATGGCGTTAGCCATGTAGATCAGGCCGCCGACCAAGCTCCAGAACAGGACCATGCCGTACATCAGCAGCGAGAGCAGCACGGCGCGCGAAGCCGGTACGCCGACAACACCGAAGAGAATCTTCGCGGCCGCCTCGCGGGTGCCGAGGCCGCCGGGCGTCAGGGGCACGGCGGCGACGGCATTGACGAGGGGCAGAATCGTCAGATAGTCCAGGAAGCGCAGTTGGAGATCCATCGCGCGGCCGAGCATGGCGGCCGTCGCGACCAGTGCCAAGTGGTTCGCCAGGGAAAGCCCGAGGGTCATCCAGAGCGTGGACGGATGCGTCAGCACGATCTGGAACGCGCGGTACATGCGCCCCAGTACGGCGCCGACGGACGTCGTGTCGCGCAGCCGGGCCAGCAGCGGCCATCGGGCGAAGAGATCCTGGCGGAACACCAGGAAGATCCCCACGGCGGCCCCGACGAACATGGCGAAGAAGAAGGCCAGAGCCGCCCGCGTCTCGCGTTGGGCGAGGAAGAACGGCAGGCGCGCGATCATGACCACGACGACGAGCGCGATGAGAGCCAGCAGGCCGATGACGCGGTCGATGAGAATGGTCGAAACGGCTTCCGCCTTCTTGTGGCGTGTCTCGCGCGCCGCGAAGTAGGCCTTGACGAGGTCTCCTCCGGTGACGCCGAAAAGGAAGGAGTTGAAGAAGTGGCCGATGAAGTGCAGCACGAAAGTGCGGCCGAAGGGCAGGGGTAGCCCCTGGGCGCGCAGCAGAACATGCCAGCGCACGGTGCACAGCAGCATGCAGCCCATGAAGCAGGCGAGACCAGCCAGCAGCGCGGGCCAGTTGCGCGCCGCGTCGCGCACGGCGTTGGCCATGTCCCCGCGGTCCTTCATCGTCACGAAGAGGACGGCGATCAGCCCGAGGCCGAAGGCAAACTGCAGGACGGAAAGGATGCGCCTTTTCACAACGGATTCTCCCGGCGGGCGGCGCTCAACGCGTCCGCGAGCGTGTCGCGGAATGTGTGCCGGGGCGCCCAGCCCGTGCAGGCGCGCAGGCAACGCACGTCGAGAACCGGCGAACGGTCCGTGGCGCGGAACAGGACGGCGTCGGTCACCTTGCGCGTGACGAATTCCTTGCCGCGGCGGGGGCTCTCGTGGTTGAAGAGGATGCCGGTGACCTCGAACAAGTCCGAGCCATCCTGTCCCGTCACTCCCGTGATCAAGGCCTTCATCGCATCTCCTTAACGAATCCTCATCCCAACGCAGTCTTCAAGATCCGTAGTCCCTCGACCACGCGCTCGACGGGGGTCCATGGCGCGGGTTCAAGCACAAGCAGCGTAGCGGGTTCCACGCTGTCTTTCAACAAGCGAAAGTCGATGCGTCCCTCCGGCGGCATGAGGTGGTCGCGGTCGGGCGGGATGCAATCGTGGAGATGCATGCCCGCCAGGCACCCGCGCAACCGCTGCAGCCAGCGCAGCGAGCATGCGAAACCGAGGTTGTCGCGGATGAAGCCATGGCCCGTGTCATACCAGAACCGCACCAAGGGGCTGTTGAAGCGTTCGGCGATGCGCTCCATCTCGACCTCGCTGGGGATGGCCTCCCAGGATGGCAGGTTTTCCAGGGCGATGGCCACGTTGGCCGACTGGAGGCTCGACAACAACTCCTCGATCGAGGCGCACAGCAAATCCACATGCTTGGGAGCCCTTTTCTCCCGCCGCGTGAGGAGCTTGTCCCAGGTCCGCTCGTAGGAGCGGCTGTTCCGGCGTCCCTTGTGGCACAGGGAGATTAGTTTCGGTGTCAGGTGCCGCATGTCGACACGACCGCCATGCACGACGACGGTGCGGGCGCCCATTTCCGCGGCAAGTTCGACACTGCGCAGGGTGTAGGTGACGGCGTTTTCGCGGGTCCGGCGGTTCGTGTCGCTCAGGAGGAAGAGTTCCGGGTGTCCCTGGGGGGCGCCGACGGGGACGGGGCAGAAGTTGTGCACCGAGCCGACGCGGACCGCGCCGGAGGCAACCATATTCCGCACGCCGGGCACCAGGTCCATCCTCAGGTCGTACCCCAGTTCAACCCGATCCAGGCCGATGGCGAGGATTTCCTCGATCATCGCTTCGCCGGTTGCGTGCCGCGAGGCGTTCCAGTGCGTTGACAGTGCGAGATCCATGAGGTCCCAACAAAAAAACTCCCCGAATGAGGACGTCATCCCGGGAGTTGCGTTCGGGAAAACCCCGTTCGCGCGGCTTCAGCCGCGGGCTACGCGCGAACGAGCCCTCGCGGCCTTGCGGCGCTTCTTCTCGCTCGGTTTCTCGAAATAACGATTGGCACGAACCTGCTTCATCATGCCTTCCTTGTCCATGATCTTCTTCAGGCGACGTAAGGCCTTATCGATAGACTCGCCGCGCTTGATTTTTACATGAATCACAGTCTTCGGATCACTCTCCCTTCCTGACCGGGGCGTGTTGTTCATTCGGGAACTATGTCCCGCACCCCTCGTCAAAGTGCGTGGAAGAGTAATGCAGGAGGGGGTGACTGTCAATGCCGCATTACGCGATGCTTTTCGACTCCGAACCCTCCGACAAGGGCATGAAAATGGTCAATTCCGAGCCATGGCCCGGTGTGGACCGTGTGTCGAGTCGGCCGCCGTGTTGCCGGAGGACCACCTGGAGTGAAGGCAGGGAGGATGAGTTCTCGGGGCTTGAGTCGAGCAGTCGCGCAAGCTCCGCATGGGAGAAACCGAGTCCCGAACTCGAGAAGACCATGGCGGCGTAGCGGCCCGGCGGCACGGATTCGTAGCCCTCGAACGGCCGGTCGAACGAGCGAACCGAGGTTTGGAGCGTGACCGTGCCGTGTTCCGGAGTGGTCCGCAAGGCCGCATCGAGCACCATGAGCACCAAGCGCTCCAGATTCGGGGCAAAGCCTTGCACCGTGGGGGACTTGGGAGACAGACGGTGTATGAGCGACGCATCGGGACGGGACTGGCGCAGGGAGGCCACCGTATCGGAGCGCAGAACCTGGCCGACCAACTCGTTCAAGTCCAGGGGAGCCATGACCGGGGGCGCCTGTTCGCCCTGTTCCGGCGTCCTCGTCGGCAATGACGTGGCGGCCTTGTCCAGTCGTTCCTGAAGGATGCGGAGCTGGTGCTTTGCCTGCTTGTGTTCCTCCGTTGCATGCTGTAAGCGGCTTTCCATAGCGCGAAGCGCATCGGTCCGCTTGCCTATGATCTGTTCCAGCTCGGCCCTGTGAACATGGATGGCGCGCGCGTTTTCGGCCTGGACGGCGAGACGTTTGAGCCGCTGTTGGACGGTGATGCCGAGCAGACCGCAGGCGCCGGCCGCAAGCAGCGCCGCGAGGGCCGGAGCCCCGCGGGGTCGCCACGCGCCATCGTCCCGGAGGATGACCAGGCTCCAGTTGCCTCGCACGTCGCCCATGTCGAGGGGAAAGGTCTCCACACGGTAACTTCGTCCGCCGCCTGTGGCCTTGGCGCCGGCGAGGTGCAGGTCGAGAGGACGCAGGAGATCGGACATGGGGGCCACGTCGAACTCGGGACGGGAATGCGGACGCTCGGACGAACCGGCTGGGATGTAGCCGAACAGCCAGTCGGGGCAGTTGGAAGCATAGACGACGTTCTCGGGCGAAAGCAGCAGCGCCACGTCATGGCAGTCGGCCATCTGGGTGTCGATCGTATCCAGCGGCATCTTGATGACAACGACGCCGACAACATGCGTGTCCGAGCCGCCTTCCGGGCGCTCGGCATAGACCGGCGCGGAGTGATAGATGCCGCGCTGGAGGGTCTTGATCCCGAAGGCGATCTCGACGAAGTTGCGGTTCTGGATGGCCTGAGAAAAGTAGGGGCGTATCGAGAAATTGATGCCCGTGAGCGTGTTGGTGCCGCCGAACGTCGTGCTGGCCACCACGAAGCCATTGGCGTCCATCGCATAAACCAGCGAGGCGCCGAAACTGGTCTGTACGTCGCTCAGGGATCGCACCAGGCCGGGGTAGTCGCGGGGCAGTCGGCCCTCGACCACGGCCTTCAGGCGGATGTTCGACAGACCGAGGGAGCGCACGGCGCCGCGGGGTTCGGAATGGAAGATGGTCTGTCTCACGCGTGCGGCGACGAGCGCGGCGTCGCGCCGCAGGTCGTCGTCACACCGCTCGGCGAACCGTTGCCGCACATGCAGAAACATTGCTCCAGCCGACAGCATGCACGCCGCGACTGTCACATAGGGCAGTCTAGCGGTCCCCCGTCGATACCGCCCTAATCTATCGTCAGAACGGTCCATACTTATTAGTATCGCACCGAAGGCCCGTGGGGCAAAGGAAAAAGCGACCGACTTTCTCCGCTTTCTCCGTCCCTTTTCCATGGACACGCGGCACGTGCCCATTTTTGCTCACACTGGCATGGCTTGATTCCGGCGGGCGATCGGGGTATCGTCAATCCGTGATCTCGATCCGGAAACTGTTGAGGCGACTGGGGCGCGGCGTGTTGGCTACGGTCTTCCTGCTGACCGTGGCTGCGTCGGCCGGTCTGATCTGGTTGCTGCTGGATGGCGTGCCTGCGCCGCTCGTACGAATTGCGGGCGACGCTCTGCGGCGCGAACGCATCGGACTGAACGTTGCCCGCGTGCGGTGGCAGCCGTGGACGACGTTCACGGCCGAGGGCGTCAGGCTGCGCACGCTGACCGAGGGCGCCTTCAGTCTGGGCGCCCAGAGGTGCGATGCCACGCTGAGCTTCGATGCCGGCACATGGCGCGAGCCCCGCCTGGAATCGCTGTGGTTTCGCGGCGGGAGCATGTCGATCGGCGGCGGGGCGCTGGACGTCAGGAAACTTGGAGGAGAGATACGCGACCAGCCCGACGCCACGACCTTCCGGGTTTCCGGCGACGTGGGTGATCTGGCCAGCGTTGAAGCCGCCGGGCGGATTCGTCGCGGAGACGATCCGGGCGTCCGGCAGGCACGCCGGCCGCTGGGCGAAACGATCGCCGTCGGCGGGGAGCAGGTGCTTGGCGGGTTTCTGGCGTTTCGCGAGCGCGTTGGTTTCCTTGAGTTGCTCGAACCGGCCGCCATCACGTTGAATTGTGACGTCGATCCGCTGAGGGCGTCCGACGGCGCCGCCGACGTATCGGTGCGCGGTGGGCGCGCGCTTGTGCGCGGCATGGCGGTCGACTCGTGGAACGCTCGGGCCGCGTGGCGCGACCGAACGCTCTCGGTGCAGGATCTCAGCGTCACGGCGGGTCGATCCGCCGCGCACCTGACCGGGGCCTACACGCACGACGATGGGACGTTCCGGGGACGTGCGCTGGCGCGCCTGGATCCGGTTCAACTTGCGCCCTTCATCCCATCGAACGCCGCGCCCTTTCTCGCGGTGCTTGGCCTTACCAATGCTCTGACGGCGGATGTGGCTTTTGCGGGGGCGACCGTGGCGCGGCGGCTGGAGGTTTCGTCGGCTTCGGCCGCCTTGCGCGGCGATGGATTCTCGGTGGATGCCGACTTTGCCGACGGCGCGCCGCGGCTCAGGGGGGTGGATGTGACGGTTCCGACTTTGGAGGGACTGCTCCCCGCGTTGTGGTCCGGGCGTCTGGCCGATGCGGGGGTCGAGCTGCCTGCGCCGATGCGCTTGAGTTGGCGAGGAACGGCGGATCTTCGCGCGCCCGGCGCGTGGCGCGGCGAAGGGGTGATCGGGACGGACTCCGTCCGGGTTCGGGGCGTCGGGATCGACTATTCGACGGCTGTGTTTCGCCGTGGCGAGGGGGATCCCGCCGCGGCTGTCGACGTCGACCTGTTTTGCGCGGGGATCGACGGTCGCGGCGGCGGACGCATCCGGGGGCGGTGGAACGGGCCGGACGAACCCGTGGAAGCCGACGTTCATATCGGCGCTTCATGGGAATCGATCTGCGCGCTCGCCGGGGTCGATCTGCCCCCGGAGTTGGCCGCGCTGACGCACGACGGGCTCGTCGTGGCGGACGCGAAAGTCTCGGGCGTCGCGGGGAGGCCGGGTGCGCTGCGTGTGCGGGGGCGCGTGCGCGGCGGTCCCATCGAGAACCACGGGGTTCGGATGGGTGTGGTCGGGTTCATGGTTGACGCGGATGCAGAGAGAGTTGTGCTGTCCGACATCGTGCTGGCGGGCGA
This sequence comes from bacterium, assembly GCA_032123415.1. Taxonomy (GTDB): domain Bacteria; phylum Verrucomicrobiota; class Kiritimatiellia; order UBA8416; family JADHWI01; genus JAQBFL01. The sequence continues at coordinate 13,028 of JAQBFL010000262.1, forward strand.
GAGCGGCACGATCACGGGGCGGTTGACGTGGTGGCGGGCCGAGCGGCATGTCGAGATGGAGTTTGCCGCTGCCGGGGATGTCACGGCGCTGTGCCGGTTTCTGGGGGAGAGGATTCACGGGTTTGTCGAACCCTATGGGCTGGCGGGGCTCTCGCACATCGATTTTGCGGGCGCCTTCAACTGGACCGACTCGCCGGCAGACTATGAAGTGGATCTCAAGCTGTTTGCCCCGGATGCCGCGGTGGGGCGACTCGCGATCCGGGACTTCTTCCTTCATCTGGAAGCGACGCCGGGCTGTATCGAGGTCCTGACGGCGACGGGATCCTGGTGCGGGGGCCCCGTGGAGGCGGTGGCGCGGATCAAGCCCGAACCGGGGCGCCCGGGCGTTTGGCGCTGTGGTGGATTCGTTTCGCTCTCGCAGTCCGACTTTGCGGGGGTGATCGGGTCGTTTGCGGCGGTCGCGTCGCCGGAGGACTACCGCGGCCGCATGAAGGGCCATGCGACTTTCGACGTTCTGGTGGGCGGCGACGCCGATCCGCCGGCCACCCTCACGGGGCGCGGGTGGATCAACATCAGCGAAGGCTACATTCTCACCCTGCCGATCTTTGGCGGGCTGTCGCGCTATCTCTCCGTGCTGTTGCCTGGAATGGGCTATCTCTCGCAGCGGGACCTGAGGGCGAGTTTCGAAGTGCGCGACGGCGCCGTGCGGTCGCAGAACATCGAGCTTCTGGGACGGATGGTGTCCATTCACGGCCGGGGGCAGGCGCGGTTCGACGGCGATCTGGACTTCCGCGTTGAGGTCAAGCTGCTGCAGGATGGGCTATCGGCGATGGTCGTGCGTTTCTTCACGCGGCCGATCACCAAGGCGTTGGAATTCGAGTTGAAGGGGACGGTCAAGGAGCCGTCGTGGAACATGCTCAACACACCGCGGCGACTGCTGCGGTTCTTCAAACGCAGTCTTGGAACGTAACGGATGGAATAGCGGAGCAGGAAAGAATGATCAAACCAAGAGTCCATGAGTTGGATTTTCCCGACATGACGATCGACCTCGAGATCATCGCGCGGGAGCGGATCCGGATGATGAAGTCCAACGGCGAGATGGCGCAAGACGAACCGGAGCCCGAGATCAACCCGTTCCGTTGCGCGCCGCGCTGTTACCTGTGCGCCGGCAACGAAGTGTACGCGATGTTCTTCCCCGAGACCGTGGACGCGCCCATGTGCGCGGATGCGGTGGACCCCGACGTCGGGATGGTCGAGTGCTGGACGCTGGAAGACGACCGCGTCATCGACTACGAGGAATTCACGGACGACGGGGAGGATGACGAGGACGAGGAAGAGAAAGATGGGTGAGCCGTTTTCAGGTTCCTGAACGGCTGCGTTCCATGCGACCGTTCTTCGTTGGCGCCACTCATGACGGACTGGCGGGCGCTTGCGGCAGCACGAGAAAGGCGGGCTCTTCATAGGGGTGGGCCAGCCGCAGAGCCCGCAGGACGGCGCCGATGCGCTCTTCCGGGCAGATTGTCTCGACTCGCCATTCCCTCACGGTTTCCACCTGGCCCGTGCGGCCGATGGACGGGTTGCTGCCTTCCAGGGGGCGGAACTGGCCTGTGCCGAGAACCTGCCATGCACAGCGATCGTACCCCTTGTACGCGCCCGCTCCAGCCTCGAAGACCGCGGTCTTGACTTGTTCGACGTGGGTCTCCGGCACATAAACGACCAGCGAAAGCATGGCGTATCCTCCTCCGGTTAGGTTGCACTTCACGGAGTATCGGATTCGTCGCGCGGTGACAAGCGAAAACCGGCGGCGCAATGTAGCCAAGAAGATACATGAGCAGGAAGAGCCTGTAAGGAGTGTTCGTCAGGCGTACGACATCTGCCGTGAGACTACACCGCTGATTTAGGGGGGGGCATGCCGATTCGTTTCGCCAGTACAAAAGAATGGACAACAGGATTGCCAATGGGCTTCAGCAAGATCAGTCGTACATCTTGAAAGCCCAACGCGGGGAACTCATCGAAGAAATAGTCGGCAGGAAGACTCTTCATCTCCATCAAAGGAAGCCCGAAGTGCCGCTTGAGGCTGTTCTTCAGGCGGTCGTAACTACATCCCAGGCGATTGAGCCGCCGCGAGACGCCCGTTCCTGCACCGCACGGAAGGTCCATCGGGATGTGGAGCATAAGGGTGCCTGACGGGCGCAGCACCCGGGCAACTTCCGCCAAGAACATCTTAATATACCGTGGATCTGGTAGATGCTGCAGCACTTGACACGAGAAGGCAGCTGTGACAGAACCATCATGCAGCGTTAAGCGACATCCTTCATTGACGATCCACTCAACTGTCGTTTCGGTAACGAATCGCCGAGCCACCGCCAACATCGACGATGATACATCGACGGCATAGACCTTCCTGAAGTACTGAGCCAGTTGCTTGGTAATCCGGCCTGCGCCCGCGCCGATTTCGAGACAAGATGTTTGATCAACACCGTAGCTGCGCCAATAAGCTTCAAAGCAATTCCAGTCATCGACACCAGTCTGGTAGAATTCACGATCATTCCATGGGCGACTGCCGCCCTTTTCTCTGCCAGGCGCTGTGCATACTCCGTAGAAAGGGTCAACCTCGCCCCACTTCTCCCACTCCATGTCCGACGGGGCGGATGACCGCTTGGTTGAATCCTTGTTCAATGTTCGTCTCCTGTTATCCGGGGCGCCGTGTGACGTCCCCATCTTCTCACGGTGAAAGACCGGCCCTTTCCATGGCTTCTTTCAGATACGGCGTTACGGAGCGATCTCCGATTTCAAGCGGCCCGCCTTTAAGCTTTTCGGCATGCGAAAGATCGGCACGGCCCTCCTCGATCCTTCCCTCCAGCCAATGAATACTGGCGCGGTTGGCGAACAAACGCCAGTCGTCGGGGTGGACCTTCAGGCCTTCCTCGATGTATTTCATTGCGGCGGTATAGTAATAGAAGGGGGACTTCATGCAGTAAATGGCGTTCTGAAATCGCCATTCGCGCCAGAGGTCGGTCTCCGGGGACGTCTGGTGTAGAAACGACCGGTAGTCCGCCAGCAGCGCCGCAGGTTCCTGGGCCGCGGTCAAGCCATCCAGCCAAGACGCTTCATGGATCCGTCCTGCAATGGCGGAGGCGCCCACCGCGCTGCCACGCAGGGTGGGGTGGCAGTTGTCCGCAACGAGGTCGAACCCGACCAAGCCCGAAACGGCGGCACGGGTGAAGGCGTCCTCCACGTCCGCCACCGCGACACCCGGGCTGTTGGCGAAGGAACGCGTGATGTCATTGATGTCCGTCATGGCGCGCCAGGGACAGGGATCGAGGTCTCTGGCCCGGACGAACAACATGCGCGCCTGTTCGCTCTTTGCCTTCGCCTGAGCGATGCGACCTTGCAGATACAGCAGCATGGCATCCTCCCCATACTGTCTCGCCGTCTTGGCGATGCGCTCATCGGCTTCGTCCAGGCGATCCTCGTCGATCAGTCCGGTCACTCCGTGCAGAAGCTCGTCGTAGTTCGGTATCGGCGACGCCCAGGCAATCCCCTTATTCACCGGCGGCCAGTCCGCCAGATTGCTCGGCGCGGTGCAGAGCACGAGGGGCACCCCGGCGCCGCGGCAGAGTTCCACCGCCGCGGCCAGATTGCGGCGAAAACGCTCCCGCCTGAGCATGAACCATTCGGACGTTCTGTCATACGGCTCCAGGCGATCCGGCATGACGAAGCTCCGGGCATGGTGCGGATCCCGCATACGACCGGCCACGGAATCCAGCAGGCGCAACAGGGCGGAAGTCATCAGGCGGTCCCGCAAATCCGCGCGCGGGTCCGGATGCTCGCCCCTCCGACTCAGGTACTCGTTGTGCCCCATCAGCACAACGATCAGGTCGGGTTGCGCGGTCAGGGACTGCCGCAAACGGGAGAGCACCTCATCCGAGTCTATTCCCGGTTTGCCCAGGTTGATGAGGTCCAGCCTGGTCCCGAGTCCCATCCGCGCCAGCTCGTGCTTCAGCACGGCCATGATTCCGAGTTCGGGAACGGGCGTGCCGTACACTGTGGAGCCGCCCAGGGTCACGACGCGGACCGCGCCTTCCGCCTTCCGCGGCAGTTTTACCGCGTCCGGTGACGGCACGGCCAGCCGGACCGCCAACTCCAGAAAGCCCAATGACGCCAGCGTTATGACGGTGCCGAGGAGCAGTTTGCGCGCAACGCGCTTCATGGTGCATGGCCCTCGTCCAGAAGTTGCATCGCCGAAATGAACTCGGCCATTGTGCGCGCGGCCAGGCGCTGCCCCAGAGTGTTCCAGTGATCGTCCCCGTGGCGAAAATACAGATCGTCCGGGCTGTTGGCACGGAAAGTCTCATACAGGTTCAAATGCGGCAAGCCGGCATCCCGCGCCGCCTGTGTCATCAGGGTCGTCAGGGTGTCACGCCGGTACACCGGATGCCGCTCCGGATCAACCTGAATGGAGTACCCATCGCAGACGTCGATCGGCGACGGAATGACCAGTACCACCACGGGCACGCCGGCCTCTCGGGCTGTCGCTCCGACCTGTGCGAGCAGAGCCTGAAGCAACCTCACCTTGTACGTCGCCGAGGGGCCGTTCGGATCGAGCGCCACATCGGCGTCGTACGTGTCTTCCTGCAGGCTGCGCACGATATTGTCGCCATCCACAACCAACTCGTTATATTCCCGTTCGCGCAGCAGTCGGTAAGCCTCGGGTGTGTGCGCTTGTTCCTCTGGCCTAAAGCGCCTCAACTGGCGCAAAACCATCTTGACAAGCAACGGCCATCGCGCCCGGCGAAACTCAGTCAGCAATGTGTCGGCCAGGACGAAGGGATTCGTCATCAATGCTCCCTCCGGAGTCAACCGGAACCGCTTGTTACGGAGAAGATCGCCGAGGTCATTGTCGGCAAACAAGGCCAGGACAATCAGCCTGGGTTTCAGCGAAGGCAACTCGTCCTTCATGCGCAGATAGGCTTGATCCGGACCGTAGCCGACAACCCCGGCGTTGATGACCTCGACGGAGCGGCCGGAGCGGCTGAACAGCTCCTGCTCGAGTTGCTTCGCGAAGGTGTCAGGCAGACGCGAGAACTCGCCCATGATGAACGAGTCGCCGTATACCGCGATGCGCACCGCTGAAGCGTCCTTGCGCAACTCGTCGCCGCGAAAGCCTTCCGAATTAATCCGGACCCAGACGCGAGCCCCTCCGTTCAGCGGATGGTGAATAAACAGTTTCCGTGTGCCCGGCGTCAGGCGATACAGCATACGCTCGTCAAACTCGTAGAGGGGAGATCGGGTCGGATAGAACGTGCGCAGTGCCCACTCCCCCAGCAACAGGCTGATGGTCAGCGAGAACAGCAGCACGCCAAAGGCGCGATTCATCTGCTGGCGATTGTTCAATCCGTACCCAAACACGCCATTCACATGTCATACGAGCTGGCCCCGTACCGGGCGGTCCATCACATCAAGTATTGGGTGGCAGTTTACGCCCGGCCGGGCGAGATGTCCAGATATAGTGAGGCAGTGTACGACGCGTGGACGGGGGGCTGTAGTCGAGGCGCATGCGCGCCTAGAACAGCGTGTAGATGAACGGCGCCACGACTGCCCCACGACGATCAGAAGGCCGAGCAGTAGCAGCACCAGAACCATGGGGACGATCCACCATGCCTTGTGATGCCACGCGAAGCCGAACACATCGCGGAGCAAATATCCTAAATGTCTAAGAACGCGCATAGCCGTCCCTTCGGGTGAATTCCGGTTCCAGCGTCAGGCCGAATTGTGCCCCAAGGCCTGCATTCAGTCGAGAACAAAGTCCTGCCGCCAGTCGCCGCGCTCCTTCCACTCGGGCTGGCGGGCCTTGTCCAGCACGAACGGGCCGAGCACGAGGTGGTCCATCTCGGTGCGCATGAAGCAGCGGTAAGCGTCCTCGGGTGTGCACACGATGGGCTCGCCGCGGACGTTGAACGAGGTGTTGATCAGCACGCCGCACCCCGTCTGGCGCTCGAAGGCCTGGAGGATGGCGTGGAACTCCGGGTTCGTGTCCGGGCTGACGGTCTGGACGCGGGCGGTGTAGTCGACGTGCGTCACGGCCGGGATGTCCGAGCGAACCTGGTTGACCCATTCGCGCAGCGGCACGCCGCTCTGGTCGGGGGCCGTCAGCCGTCGCTCCTCGCGTACCGGCGCCACGAGCAGCATGTACGGCGACGGGGCGTCCAGCTCGAAATAATCCGACGCGCGTTCCGCGAGGCAGGACGGCGCGAAGGGGCGGAAGGATTCGCGATACTTGATTTTCAAGTTCATCACGGATTGCATTTTGGGAGAACGCGCGTCTCCCACGATGGAGCGGTTGCCCAAGGCGCGCGGGCCGTACTCCATGCGGCCTTGCAGCAGTCCGATCACTCCCTGTGCCGCGATGCGTTTGGCGATGGCGTCGGCGCGCCGGTCCGGGGCCAGGCGCTCGGCGGGGTAGCCGTGGCGTTGAAGGAAGGCGGCGATATCGTCGTCCGAAAAAGCGGGGCCCAGGTAACTGCCCCGCATGGAGTCTCGGATGCCGTCGGCCTGGCGCGGCTGCCCCTTGGCCATGTGCCAGACCATCATGGCGGCGCCGAGCGCGCCGCCGGCGTCGCCCGCGGCCGGCTGAATCCAGATGCTCTGGAAGGGACTCTCCCGCAGCAGGCGTCCGTTGGCCACGCAGTTGAGCGCCACCCCACCGGCCAGGCACAGGCGATCGGCGCCGGTGAGTGCATGCGCATGGGCCGCCATCTTCAATACGATGTCTTCGGTCACGACCTGGATCGAACGCGCCATGTCCATCTCGCGTTGCGTGATCTCGCTCTCCGCGCGCCGTGGCGGTCCGCCGAAGAGCGCGTCGAAACGCCTGGAAGTCATGGTCAGGCCGTCCAGGTAGCCGAAATACTCGAGATTCATGCGGATCGATCCGTCGTCGCGCACATCCACGAGGTGCTCGAGGATGGTCTGCACGAAGTCCTGAGCGGTAAGGATATTCTTTGCCTTGAAGAGGTACGGATTTTTCCTTTTCAGAATCTGCGCTAGTTGCAGCTTGGAAAGGCTCTCAAGCCTCTTCGCATGAAACGAAGCTATGTTCTTTTCGACGTACGCACTGACTTCCCCCAGGTCAAGATGTTCCATAGTCGCTTTCCTCTTCCAGAAGGTAGTATTC
>JAQBFL010000263.1:0-2863 GCA_032123415.1 bacterium
CCATCGCGAGAACTGGAGCAGTTCGCTAGGCTTCATCCTGATCGCGCTCGGGCACCCCTTCAGGGTGCAGGTGGTCGCGTTCGACCGTCCTGGGCCTGCGCCCCTGGCTGTGGAGTATCACCCCTTCGGGGTGAAAGACAACCAGAGCCCATGCACCCTGTAAGTGTCAAAGGTTCTACGAAACGAATGAAAGGCTGCCATCGCATGAAGCAAGACCAAGTGACGAAGAACAGCGCATTGCGCTATCCCATGGCTCTGGCGCTGCTGACCGCGGCGCTGGTTCGCGGCGCCGAGGCTGCGCCCAAGTTGGTGTGCGAAGAGGAGACATTCAATTTTGGCGAGCGAGAGGATACGGAGGTTGTGAAGCACGCCTTTGTGTTGCGTAATGGCGGCGACGAGGATCTGGTCATCGAATCCGTCCGCGTCTCCTGCGGCTGCACGGTGGCCGATGTCTCGTCGCGCACGCTCCCGCCGGGCGGGGAGAGCGCGCTCGACGCCAGCGTGAAGATACAAGGGCGGCGGGGGCCCCAGTCGATGACGATCTCCGTAAGCAGCAACGACCCCGAGCGCCCCCTCGCCGTGCTGACGATGCGCGGCACGGTGAGCGTCGATGTGGGGTTGGAGCCGGCGTACCTGAACTTCGGCCAGCTCGGGACCGACCGCAAGCAGTCGCACGAAGTCAAGTTGTTGAGCCGCGATCCGACCGTGCGAATCGTCTCGGTCACCGGCGACCATCCCTCCTTCCAGGCCGTCGTATCGACCAACGCGAGCGGTTTTGCGCGGTCGCTGCACGTCACCGCCCAGCCCCCCTTCGAGCGGGGGTTCCTGCGCGCGGAGTTCACGGTGACGACCACGCATCCGACGAGGCCCACGCTGCGGTTGCCCGTATCGGCCCTTATTCCCGAGCTGCTCCATGTGATTCCCAAGGAGATTGTCCTCAAGGGGCTGCATCCCGCCGGATTGACGCGATCGCTCTTGGTGCGGCCGGGCCTGGCGGACTCGGTGACGATCCGCGGCGTCGCGGTGCCGGATGAGCGCATCCAAGTGCGGATCGAGGACATCGGCAACGGCAACCAGCGCGTGACGCTCGCCAACATTCCGGTTGAGGCCGCGCTGGACGGCAAGGTGGTCGAAATCGAGACGGACGTCGTGGGGTACGAGCGCGTGAAGGTGCCCATACGCGTCTTGTCGTCCACCCCCTGACCGGGGGTCACTGCCCGATGAGCGCTGGATTCTTCACGAAGCGCGGCGCGGCGAACAGGCGGGGGTTGTCGCGGGGCTCTGGAACAGCGGCGGGCGCAACGTCCCCGAGTCGAACCTCTGGTGCGGCCTGCAACGACCAGGCCGTCACGCACCTGGCGTTCGCCGCGCTGCCGCCATCGCACGTAACGCTTGTATCCTGCGGCGCGATAGCGTAGAAGCATGGCCCACAACCATGGATCGACACCTGCAAAACGAGATTGCCCGCCGCCGGACCTTCGCGATCGTGTCGCACCCGGATGCCGGGAAGACCACGCTGACGGAAAAGTTTCTGCTCTACGGCGGCGCGGTCAACCTGGCGGGGTCTGTCACCGCCCGCAAGAACCGGCGCGCCACCACGTCCGACTGGATGGAACTGGAGCAGCAGCGCGGCATCTCGATCAGTTCGACCGTCCTGCAGTTCGACTATCGCGGCTTCCGCATCAACCTGCTCGACACGCCGGGCCACAAGGACTTCTCGGAGGACACCTACCGCGTGCTGACGGCGGTGGATGCGGCCGTCATGGTCATCGACGCGGGCAAGGGCATCGAGAGTCAGACACTGAAGCTCTTCGAGGTGTGCCGGCGCCGCGGGGTCCCGATCTTCACGTTTATGAACAAGCTGGACCGCCCGGGCCGCGACCCGCTGGAACTGCTGGATGAACTGGAGCGCGTGCTGGGCATCGGCGCTTATCCCATGAACTGGCCGCTTGGCAACGGGTCGGATTTCAAGGGGGTCTGGGACCGGCGGACGCGTCTGGCGTATTTCTTCGAACGGACCGTCGGAGGCATGTACCGTGCGCCGGTCGAGACCGTCGGGCTGGACGACCCCGTGGTGCGCGACCGGATGAGCGAAGCGACCTACCGCACCGTGCGCGAGGAGGTGGACATGCTCGACGGGGCCGGTGCGGATTTCGATGCTGAAGCCGTCCGCGCGGGCATGACGACCCCAGTCTACTTCGGCAGCGCGCTGAACAACTTCGGCGTGCAACTGCTGCTGGACGGCTTTCTCGACCATTCGCTCCCGCCGACCGCGCGCCGTTCGGCCGCGCAGGCCATGATCGAACCCGTTAATCCGGCGTTCACGGGCTTCGTCTTCAAAATCCAGGCCAACATGGATCCACTCCATCGGGACCGGATCGCCTTCGTGCGGGTCGTATCGGGCAAGTTCGATCGCAACATGCAGGTGACCCATGCGCGGACCGGGAAGATCATCCGTCTCTCGGCCGCCACGCGGCTCTTCGGCCAGGAGCGCGAGACCGTGGACGAAGCCTATCCGGGCGACGTGATCGGGATCATCAGCAAGGACGCGTTCGCCATCGGCGACACGTTGACCGAAGATCCCGGCATCGTTTTCGACGAGATCCCGCGTTTCGCGCCCGAGTGCTTCGCCACCATCCGCAACCCCACGCCATCCGGCTTCAAGCGCTTCCGGACCGGGCTCGATCAGCTTCTTCAGGAGGGCGTGGTTCAGCGCTACGAGTTGACCGACACGGACCGCAAGGCCACGCTGCTGGGGGCGGTGGGGCCGCTCCAGTTCGAGATCGTCAAGTTCCGCCTGGAGAGCGAGTACGGGGCGGCCTCGGTCGTCGAGAGTTGCGGGAGCGGCAACGCGGCCCGGAGC
>JAQBFL010000264.1:0-18038 GCA_032123415.1 bacterium
TTGGAAGTGTACATTGAAAACAACAAAAAGCAAGTCTGGAGGCAACAGAATTGTGGAGATACGTAACTCGTTGCGTCGTGGGCAGTTATGAGGCATCACTTGCTTTTTCTTGTTTTCAATGTACACTTCCAAGTATGCTTGTGCTGTGGAATGAAAAGCTGAGACATATTGCAAAGGAACGTGGGTTGAAGCTCGCGGCTCTTGCTCGATCAAGCGGGATGGCGCCGCAGACGCTTCGAACAGCTCTGTCGAGACGTCAGAATGTATCGGCGGGCAGGGGCCTCGCGCTGGCCCGCGCTCTCGGCGTCTCAGCCGAATGGCTCTTTGACCCGCAACAGGGCCTCGACGCTCTATCGCCATCGGAAGGACAGGATGTGGCGGTCAGCGTTGCGGACATGGGCGCGACGCTCCGGCGCATCGAGTCGACCCTAAAGGCGATGCGGCTGGAGCAGATTCTCGCAGAAACCGTTGCAGAGCTTCGAGAAAGGAAGACCGCGCCTCGGCGTCGAGTTGGCGGAACAAAGAAACGAGCCTGACCTCGTCGATCGTGATCGTTCCACGTGAGCGTAGCCCGTCCGCGTCATCCATGATGACGTTCCCCTCGCGATCCGGCCCGGCCGGATCGGCTCCGGAAGCCCCAGGAGGCGGCTCCGGGTTGTCTTGACCGGGCCTTGGCATTATCCTATCCTAACAGCACGGGTCATGTCAAGTCCTTGCCGAACCGGGAGGTGTAGAATGCTGTGGCGAGTCATCGGCACCGGACCGACCGGGGCCGACACGGAGGTTATGATCGATGCGCCGACAGGTGCCGACGCCCGGCGGCAGGCCCTTCTCGCGGGCATCAGAACTGTCGAGTTCGTGGTCGGCGGAGAAACGGACCTTGAGGCACTGGCCTTGGCCAGCCGACCTGCTGGTTGGAACAGGCCAAGTGTCAATCGGAAGTACCAGCGCCGCGCACCCAGAAAACCGTACGTTCGGCCGCTGACGGTCATGCTGTTGTTGCTCCTGCTTCTCGGCCTCAGCGCCCTTATGACAAATCGGAATGAAGCTGAACGTGAACAGATCCTCACCTGTTTTGTGCTTGGTATTCCTATCGCCGCCGCTATCGTCTGCTTCGCGCTGGTTCCCTACTGGATCGCGAAAAGCCGCAACCACCCTCAGCGCGACGCCATCGGCTTGCTGGGCTTCATCGGTGCATTCGTTTTCGGCATCGGCTGGCTGATCGCCCTTGTTTGGGCCTTCACGGCTCGGCCTCCAGATCCTCGCCATCCTCCTCACTGACCCCGCCCTGGCGAAGGCGCTCCTCGCAGCGCTTGTTGACCTCCTCCATCCGCTCCGAGAGTTCCTTCATCTGGCACTCGACTGTATTGCTGAACGTCTGAATCTGGCCCAGCACGACGGTCGTTTGCGTTACGATCGGGTGGAACTGCTCTTCCAGCATGCTCAAACGGTCTTTGATGCCGCCGATGGCATCGAGCACCTGGGTCCGCTCCGCAGAGACTCGCCAAATCATGCGCGCCAGCCACAACAGCGCGCCGGCGATCACGGCGGATGACCCGAGCACCTCCGCAGCGGAGGTGGCAGTCGCGCGTTCGATGGAGGCAAACCCGACGATCATCGCCAGCAACGGCGGCATCCAACGTGTCATCGCACGGCCCTCCGTGTAAGTCGTTACTGAGGCGCCTCGTTGATCGTCGCCGACGCGAAGAGCCCGGTCCCCAGCGCACCCGTCCCCGCGGCCACGGCAACAATCACCTCCAGCACGTTCGCCGCCACCAGCGCAGAATCGCTGATCGTTCCGACCTCCGCCACGCGAGCCGCATTGGCATTGTCCAGCGTGATCGGCGCCGAGAGCACGGTCACACCGTTTTTGTGCAGGTCCACGGTGATCGTCGCGTTCCCGGTGCACGGTGCAATCGAACCCGCCGCGAACTCGATCAGCGTTCCCGTGGTCCCGTAGCAACGGTAAATGATCTTCGTTTCCGCCGTCGCCGTCGTGTTCGGCTGCGCGAACATCGCCCGATGCTGGTGGTTCACCTTGGTGGCCGCAATGTCGGCGCCCGCCGACACCTGGGCATCGGCCACCGACGCGGCTGCCAGCGTCATCGTCTTGGCGGACAAACCGCCGTTCACGTGCAGATCCCCTTCAACCCGAGTCGGTGCAGTTGGCATGATAGTCTCCTTTCATTCTTGTGGCGTCGCCGCCAGCGATGGCGGGGCGATTGCCTCCTTGATCCGTTGGTCGCATCGTCTGCAGACGCAGAGCCGGCGGCGCGGAGCCGCTGCCAGCGGCCATTTGCCACGCGGGCACTGGTGCTCGTATACCTTACGGACGATCAGCCGCACTGGCATGAGCGGCGCCTCCTCTGGTTCCGCCCCGCACAAATCCACTATCGTGTTGTCATGGACGACAGGTCCATAGCGTGCGTTCCTGCGTCCAGACTTCCTGCGATGCCGCACGCTGTCTGTAGCGTAGTGCACTGTCATCATTGTTGCACCCTTAGCTTATCGTTAGCGTTGGTTGAAAAGCGTCATTGTAACTTGACCACCAGAATGGAACTTCCCCAAAGAAATTAGCAAGCCATTCATCAATGAACCACTGAGGTTCGGGACCAAGCCCACCACCCTCCTGCGAGAAAGTGTACAACTTCTGGAAATACACACCAGCAGCCACAGGCTGACCACAACCGGTGGCTTCCATCTCAATCCAAGCACGTAACTCAAAGAAAATATGACCTGCTTGAGGATGTCCAACAGGGCGGCTACCCCACTCAATGCAAAGACCAAAACTGTATTCGTAGGCACAGCATCCTTGACCTGCACACTCATACTCAATCAATCGAGACCACTGACAATCACAAGGATACGTATAGGTGTCGTGGATTAACAAGAACTTACCAAGTGGTGGATTCCAAAGACCAGCCGCTAGTGCACAAGACGAATTACCATTGCAGCCCCAATCAGCAGCTGAGAGGCTGAACTTAACTCTCCTTGGGGCAGGTACATTAATACTGCCTGTGAACCAGTCGCATGTGTGTGCGACACAACAATGGCAGTCGCTATGGTCTGGGGCTTGATGGATGGTCATGTGACACTCTTCAGAAGACCATATTCAAATGCAAGATCTTTCGTTTCCCAAGACTCAAGGCAGCCATCAGGATCAAAGACAAGATCAATCACCACGGTTACTATCCCATTGTAGCCGTTGATCTTCGGTGGCTCGGCTTGGCAGTAGTAGTACGTCGTCGCGCCAGACACGAAGCTCGTGAGCAGCGCAACCACAGCATCATTCGGGATATAACTGAGCCCCTGCTTGCTGGATGTTATGTTGTGTGCGTACTCGAACGAATCGATGATGCACGCCGAATATGTGGCACCGCCACTCTTAACAGCAAACCCCGTTGCTGTCGGCTCCATCTCGGTACCAGAGTAGTAATACCGATACGAGCTGCCGGATATGAGCGTTTTCGCCGTGATCTTGGCCCATTGCAGCACGCCGCCAGACGCATTGCGCCGCGGCGGACGATACCAGCTTCGACGCGGCAATGGCAGTCGCCAGGCCTCGACGATCGGCAGGGCCCGCGCGATCCGCCGGGCACCCTCTTCCGTCAATAGTACGCCCTTGCTCATACCTCGAGCCCCAACGGCGCGAATGGCAGCTCGCGCTGCACATGGAACGTCTGGAAAAACGGCGTCGTCGTTCGATGACCGGTCGAGTTCAGCAAGATCGGTTCAGCAACCTCGTCGCCGTTGGCATCCTTACTGTTGACGAGGTTGCCGCCCGAATCGATCTCCATGAATCCACAGCTCAGGACCCGCTTGATCCAGCCCGTATATTCCCACACGCCGAAGAACTTGTAATAGCCCTCGAAGCGGAAGTGAAACACCCAGGACACATACCAGAGAAATAGCCCCGATTCCAGGACCGGCCGGGCGTGGATTTCCTTGACCTTCGCGGTAAAAGGCGGCGCGCCGAAGAATATGTCCGTGTTGATCGCATTGGCATACTCCTGCGCCTCGGCCGCGTCGTAGTGCTCATAGAACCGCGCGATCGACAGTTGCATCCGGTTCGTTTCATACTCAATGGGTGGGTCATACTTCTGCCCCGCGGTGTTGACGATCGGAAGATTGTTGATGTCCCACTCGGCCACGGCCGTGCAACCGACGGTGCCCCATTCGATTTCCGGAACGCGGACGATTGGGTCTTCGGCCTCCTGATATTGCAGGCGGTAGCCGCGGCGATGGGTCTCATAGACGACAGTCACTTCGAAGAGGCACGGGTCCCGATCGACCATCCGCGGTGCAATGCTGCGCACCGTGGCATACTGGGTCACCGGATGGGCATCGAACATTCGCGGGACGCCCTCCGCGAACTGTGCGACGGCCGGGCCATCGTTCGGATCATCGGTCCGCACGAGGTAAACGGCCCGATAGGACCGCCCATCGACACTTACGTCGGATTCGCCCTCAGTGGCCTGCGTAACGGAAACAACGGCCATCTAATTCAACTCCATCACGGGCGCAAGTCCACCACGAGCGGTTGTCCCTGCTTCTGAATCGCACTGAGGATGGCCCCCAAATACCTACAGGCCTGTTTGCTCTGTGCCGCAACTTGCGACATGGCTTGTTGACCCGGGTTCGCCTGTGCGCGCGCAATGATCGAATACGCTTCGCGCGTTCCAGCCTCGTAGGCCGGAGGGAGTTTGAGCTCCTTTATCTTTTCCAGCGCAGCGATCTCCTCCGAATAACGTAGGTTCGCGAGCTTTCTCTCCTTCTCAAGCAGCCGCAACGCCTCTGCGCGGGTTTCATTCGCCAACCGTTCATCTTCCCAAATCCCCGCGGTGTCCATTGCGTCTTGATAGCGTCGCAGCGCATCGTAGTACGCACGATCCCGGTCCATTCGGGCTTGCACCGCGTCGCGATGCGCCCCAGTCTGCGCATTCTGGATCTTCAGCGCCCGGTCAATCTCTGCGATCCGATCATGTACCTGCACAGCGCGGGCCATTTTGATGGCGTCGAGACGGTCCAGTTCCTCCTCATGGGCAAGGTGAGCGAGTGCAAGTTCGCTTTCGTACACGCGGGTGGCCTCGCTCCGCAACAGGATGTTCTCGCGGATCTCTTTATTGGCCATGCGTGCTTCGTACGCCTCCTTGGCATGAGCGAGGGCATGGCTATAACTCACATCCGCGCGTTCCGGGCCGGTCGAAGTCTGCGCCAGTTCCAATCGTTCGCGTATACTTGCAGCTCGCGCGGACAGTTCCAACATCTCTTTGAGGATGACCTTGCTGCGCTCGAATTCCTTTGTGAATCCCGGGTGCCCGAGCTCGGCGAAGAACTTGGCGATTTCGTTTACCACGCCGCCGACCACCGGTGTGCTCAACGCGATCGCGGCCACATAATCATTCCAGGCATGGTGTGATGACTCCGTGACCTCGCGGACGCGGACAATCCCTTCGCGCAATTGTTTTGCGGCCTCGCCCAGCGCGTATAATCCAATGACCGCCCCGCCGCCTTTTAGAATCCTCCCAAACTTGCCAAGCGGCGAGCGATTGCCGAATTCCCTGTTGAGGTCCCCCATGAGGCCGCGCGATTTCTTGACGCCAAGCTCGAAGTCGTCAGTCTTCAGCCCGAGCAGGGCCCACAGACTAGCGATGGTTGCCATGAGCGGACTCCATCATGCCGACAATGCCGCGGAAGGTTTCGAGCAGTTCCTCCGGCCGCCGGGGCCGTGGGGCCTCTTTGTGTTCCTGCGCGATGGGCACGAAGTCCTCCGGAGACGTATTCGCACCCCACGCATTGACGATGGCACTGGCAAGGATGCCCGTCCGGACGTCCGCCCGGACCTCGCCGAACCCTTCCAGTTCGGCGAACGCCATCCATTCGGCGAACTCGCGCCGGCTGCACCGGCGCTGGGCCTCGACTACGGTGCATCCCCAGAGGGCGGCGAGCCGGAACCAGAATCGGCGCCGGGGCCGCCGCCGGAGTTTTTTACCAGGTCCTCGATGTCCGCGTTCGTCATCCCGTTGAGACGGCGGGACACCGTCCAGATCCGCGTCAGCGCGCGACCGTTCTTTCGGCCCAACGCCGCCGCTTGCTCGTCGCTGAACACGCGCCGCCCGTCGGCGTCGAAGACCGTCAACACGGCAAGGCGCGCCCGGGCGTTCTCCGCATTGCGCACGAGCGCATCGTCTTCGAGCTCCAGCATCGACTCCTCGTATGCATCGAGATCGATACTCGCCAGGCTATGGACCCAAACGTCCAGACCCCACTCGGGGATGTGGAGCTTCACGCGCTGAACGTCGTCACACTCCAGGATTTGCGATGGCAGATCAGTCATAACCGAGATCTCCCTAGTTAGGCGATTGCATCGGCGAACGCAACGGCGCCCGTCACCTTGATCGTCGCCGAGAATTGCTGCGGATTCGCCTTTTGTGCGCTCGGCTCGAAACTCGTCAGAATCCCATCGAACGTCGCGTACGTTTTTCCGTACGTCGTGACCGTGCTGACGAACGTGATGCGCCAGTCGCTCGGGTCGACCTTCGCGAACTCATCAGCGAGACAATTCGCGGCCGTCGTATGCTCGGCCGCCGTGAAATTGCCGTCGATCGTCACGTCTTCGCCCACGACAATGCTCGAGCCGATGAACTCGGCCATCCGAGTCCCGCTCACGCCGTTCCAATACGGCGAATCCAGATGCGTCACGTCATGGGTGCCTCGGCTGATGCGCGGACCGCGGAGGTCCGTCACCTCGGCGATCGGCGTGTATACGTCGCTGATCTTCAGGTCGAGCGAACACCCGATGCTTGTTTTTGCGTTCGTGGATGTCGGCATATCAGTCCTCCTCGTACCAGACCACGTAGTTCTTCACGATACGATGCACCCCCTCCTCGGCCCCCGGCAGTGGCAGCAGTTCGTCCGCATCGTCCGGAGCCGGCACGATCGTCTGGACGACCACGCCGCCGAGCTCACCCGATGCGTACCTAAGCGCGTCCCGAATCGCCTTCGCCAGTGCCCGGGCCTGCGCAAACTCCTCGGCCAGCGCATTGACCTCGATCGCCGCCATTGCCAGGGCGCTGGACCCGGCCAACGAGCCGACTTCCTCCTCGCTCGTCCGGCGATAGACAATCGCCGGCAGATCGCTCTCTTGCGGGAGCAGTGCCACATACATGCGGTCACCGACGAGGCCTGTCACGGTTTCGTCGGCTTCAAGTTTCGCCGCAATCGCTCGCTCGGGCATGGCACCCCCTCACGGCCTGCTGAACAATACGGGTGCGTCCTGGGAAAAGAACTCCCGGAGTTCACTCTTCAGGACGCCAAAGCATTCCAGGTGTCTCTCTTCAAACGCATCCGACAGAAAAGGTTGGGGTGCAACCCAGCGTCGTGTATCGTTTGGAAACACGCGGCGGCGCCGCCCATCGACCCGGATCACACGGCTCGGCCCAGCGAGTTTGCGTGAGCCAATCCGATGCCCGAAATGCACAAAGCTCCCATAGAACAGGTCACCCTTGTACCAGCCGCCTCGAATCCCAACGGCGGCCGAGAAACTCCCCGTCCTGATGCGCGTCGTGCTAATGATATTCTTCGCCAATGTACCAGGTTCATGCACTTTCCCTCGGCGAACGTAGCGCCGCGTCCCGACCGGAACCATCCGTTTGACTTCCGCGAGCATCGGTTTGATCGCTCGTCGTAAGGACTTGCGCATCATCCGGTCGCCCAGTTTCTTCGGCAGTTCCTTCAAGCCGTGCAGGACGGCGGCCATGCTTCCCTGCTCGATCTCGATCGTAACCCGCATGGCTCACGCCTCCTGCCCGACGGTCTCGAAGCACGTCACCAGCAGCGTCTCACGCCGTTCCTCTACGTCCACAATCGACGCGATCGCGAAGACCCGCTGCCGGAACACGATGCGGTCCTTCTCCGTCAGGTCGTCGCGATAGAGCATTTCGACGTTGTGGGAGATCTCGGCGCCGACCTGCTGCGCGAGCATCCGTTCACGGCCGCTCGCCGGACGAATGTTGGCCCACGTCTCCGCGAACGTCGCCCACGCCCGCACTGCCGCCCCGTACGTGTCGCGCGTTTCCGTGCAACACTGGAGTTCGACCGGGTGATGCAAGTTGCCCGCGTCTATGGCCATAGCCAGCCCACAATGTGATTGCTCAGCATCGCCTCGATTCGCCTTGGAAGCCCCATCGTCGCAGTCGGGTCGCTGTTGGTTCCGCGCTCGAAGTATAGCCAATGGATGCACCCGAGAATCGCGTGGCCCAGCCGTTCCTGCACCTCATCGGCCGTCACATAGCCCGCGTCATACGTCACCTGCACGGACTCCAGTTGCCGGCGGATGATGGGCCAGCTTGTGCCGTACGCCGGCTGGATTCGCGCGGGCATCCGGCCGGTGGAGACGATGTATTCACTCGCCGCAAGCGTCTGCAGCGTCCCGTTCTCGTCGAGGTATTTCAGGGTCGTGACCGATTGCAGCGGCGGTTTCGGAAGCACGATCTCGCACGGCCCGACCGGGAACCGGTCCAGGGCCAGCTTCCACGTTGCGGTCAGGAGTTGCTGGCCGGTCCGCTCCTCGATCTTCCGGCGCGCCGTCGTGATACAAAGCCCCAGAAACGCATCATCCCGCGCATGGTCCACGCGCAGAAACGCCTTGGCCTCCGCCAACGTCACCGGTTCGGCCGTGGGCTGCGTCTCGCACGTGAGGGAAAATGACATCCACAGTCACCCACAATTGTATCTATGTGGCGGACCGTGACCCGAGGCCACGGCCCGCCAGCCAGCGCTACCGACCCCGATCGCATCTCAAATCGGCACGGCCTTTACGGAGAACGTGAAGCTCGCATTGGCGGCGCCCGCGTCGACGATCACCCACCGCACGCGCCATCGCCTGCCGAACATGTCCCGCTTGTTCCCGGCCGTCAGGACGTCTGCCGCCCCGAACGCCGTCTGCGCCGTGTTCCGGCCGATCTTGAGATAGCGTTGCTTGGCGCCGCCGTTCCCGAGGCATTGCGTGAAATGGGCCACGTCCACGAAGTCCACGTCATTAACGTCCGTCTGGACGTAAACGTCGAGCGTGTCTCCAACATCGGTCGCTGCCGCCGTGAGGTCCAGAATAAACTGGATCGCCCAGCCGAACTGCGGAAACGCTACGGGATCGGCCGCGGTCCCGGCGGTGGCCCCCCGGGCCGCCGAGGCGAGCAACTCGATCGGAGTGCCTACCGTGTGCATGATTCACCTTCTGTCACCGGCGGTTCGCCGTTCGAGCAAGCCGCCGATGGCTAGTAATCGCCGAGGTTGACCCAGAACACGGCCACAGTGCCATTGATCCGCACGTATTTGGCGGAACCGCCGAGGTCGTCCTGATCCCCGGCGTTGACGTGCAGATCGACCGCCGTCGACGTCCCATCGACGATCGGCTGCTCGCTGGTCGTTGATTGGGCCTGCACGGTCGCCGCACTACTCGAAAACGACACACTCTGCGACGCGATCACGTTGGCCTCGCCGGTATCGGCCACGTCGCCGTCAGCGTTCAGCGTCGTGCCGAGCGCAAACGTGATGTCGGCCGATGCGCCGAGGTCCGTCTCCAGCGCCAGGTCCACCAGGCATCCGAGAATGTGGATCGCGCCGGCGGGGAAGTCATAAATCTTGGTCCCGCCGCCCGCTTTGCTCGTCTCGACGGTCGGCATGAGAATGTCGAGGTCCTCCAGCGTGATCGTCGTCTTGTGGACCTGGCCGAGGTTTTCAACGACGCTCGCCCCGGTCCCCGCCACGGCCCCGATGCCGAGGTCGGTCAGCAGGCTCGCCGCCGAGCCGATCTGGAGCGTCCCGCCGATGACGGTCTCGTCGCCGCCCTGTTTGCGGTAGTTCTCCGTCTGGTAACTTTCCACCATGACAAGCTCCTCATCGCCATCGGCCGTCGCCCATCAGCCCTCCGCCCGATGGGCGGAGAGCCGACAGCCGAAAACCGAGAGCGTCTGTCGCTACTTCGTGCCTTGTGCCGCCGACAGAATCGCCTTCCCGACGATCGTCCCGGCCAAGACGTTGCCCGTGAACGGCGCCGTCTTGCCCCGGTAGAGCAGGGCCCAGACGTCGCCGAGCGTGCTCGACGTCCCGCGGGCCGCCACGACGCGGTAGTACCGGTAAATCGGCCGGAACACGTCGATCCACTGGTCCTCGTCGCTCGCGCCCTCCAGGTCGACTTCGCTGCCCTCGACGTCGAGGAACGTCGAGTCATCATCACATCCCTCGACGTGGAACAGGTTGTTGGCCGCGGGCGTTCCATAGCTCGTGACGAGCAGCACCCCATCCCACCCGCCATTGCCGGCCAGGTCCACGGAGCTGCTCGTCACGTCGCTGGTCGCCGCCGTTGACGGGTCGGCGATCTTGGTCAGTTTCACGTTCTCGCTAACTGGATTGAACATCGCAATCTCCTTAAAACGATCCGCCGCAAGGCGATCGTTACTTCTTTGTTGCCGCACCGCCCGGGCGGCGTGCCGGTGGCGGTCCCGTTCGCGTCGCCGCGTTCTCCGCCGGTCCCGCCGTCGCGGCCTCCGGCGCCACCGGGCTCTTGGCCGGTTCCGTGGGGCCCTGGCCCGGGGCGGGGGCGTCCACGCACACCGCGCCGCCTCGGTCCAGAAGCCATCGCGCAACGGACGGCGTCACTTCGAGTATGTCACCCGGCACACCCCGCGCGACCTCTGCGCCGCAGTAGTGCGTCAGTTTCACTTTGACTCGGTCCCGCATGATCCACCTTCCTTCGTGCCCGCAGACATCGTGTTGTCGGATCACGTCTGCTGCAGGTATTTGACCGGGTGCGTCCCGGCGTCGATCAGGTTCCCGTCCTGCCGCAGGAAGGCATCGAACCCGACCTCGTCGGTGTCCGCGTACCGTTCCTCCATGCGCACGAACCGGATGCCGCGCACCTGGCGGACCTTGTATTTCGACAGGTCGCCGAACAGCACGGTCTTGGCCGCGCTGGCGATGCTGCTGGCCATGTTTTGGTTGACGGTGACGGGGAACCCGTGCAGCCGGTCCGGCACGCCGTCCTGCATCGACGGCTGCCAGAGGAACTGGCCGTCGCCGCCGACGAGTTTCCGCACGTGCAGGATGATCGCATCGTGCATCATAAAGCGGGCGTTCTCACGGTACGCCGGGTCCACGCTGTGAATCAGGTCGAGCAACTCGCTCGCCGCGATCGCGGTCGACGAGGCGGCGGTCTTGCCCAGCGTCGCCCCGGTCACGACCCCGCGGATCGTCCCGGCCCCGGTCCCGGTGGTGCATTTCGAGTTCGTGACCCGCCCGAGCCGCGTCCCGAGCATCTCGCCGATCAGGCTCGGCACGTCGATCGCCGCGTCCTCCAGAAGCTCGCGTGCGACCAGCAGGGCCTTGCTGTGGAACTTGTATGCCCCGAACAGGATGCGCCCCACGGCGGGGGGCACGCTGGGGCCGATCGACACGCTCTCTCCGATCTGCTCGCCTTCGTTGCTCGTATCGTTGACGGTCGGCCACGGGATGTCGTTCCCGGAATCCGTCCGGATCACCTCCGCGACGTTCAGCATCCCGCCGTATGCGAGCAGTGCCTGCTCGAACGACGCGACGAACCCCTCCGGCACGAAGTACCCGCCTGTGCTCCCGGTCACCGCGCCCATCGACGCCCGCTGGTCAATGCCGTTACGTCCGTTGCGGCGGTTCCGCATGAACGCCCGCAGGCCGTCGGTGTCGAGCACGGCGATGTCCAGGTGCCGGCGCCCGGGGTTGAAGTTCAATTGCTCGCACGCGTTGCGCTCGGCCTGGGTCGGCTCCGATCCAGCTTGCACGCGCATCCACGCCTGCATCGCCAGGTTTCCCGCGCGCCGGCTGACGCTCGGGTCCGCACGCCCCTCCGGCCCCGCCGTCGCGTCGCCGCGAGCGTTCCCCGGAATCATGGACGCCGCCGCAGGCGCCGCGCCGGCCGGCCCGCCACCCGCCGGGGCCGCAGGTGCCGTCTCGGCCGGCTCTTCCTGCTCGCCCTCGATCTGCGCGGCCACCTCCTCGCGCACGGCGAGTTGGATCGCCGCGGAGAGTTCGTTGTACTTCGTATTGAGCTCGTCCCACTGGCTGCGCTCTTCCGCCTTGAAATCGCGGCCCTTGCCCGCATCGCGCAGGGCCAGAATCGCCTTGGCAATCTCGGCGCGTTTTTCTCGGAGTTCTTTGGGTGTCATCGATGGACCTCCATCTCAGCGCAGGGCCGTCAAAAGCGTATGGCATCGCTCGGAGAGCCGCTGCGTAACCGTGCTGGGAAAACACAACCGGCGCGCGCCGGCAGTGTTACGACCGCCAACGCGCGCCGGAAGATCACTTGACCGGGCGCCGTCGATGTGTCCGTCCCGGGCGGCCGGCTCGGCGGCCCGCCCAGGGCGCTTCCACTGGAACCCCAATCCCCCCCTTGTCAAGCGCTTTTTTTTCAGAACCGCGCCCGTCAGGAAGCGGCCTGAGATTTTCAGAACCGCGCCTGTCAGGAAGCGGCCTGAGATTCAACGCGGATAGCCGCCGCATGCCGTTCCCGCCCCACCAGCCGGGTTTCGCACGCCTCGAACGCCTCCCGGGCCGCTGGCCGGCGACATCGTGGATCAGTGCTCGTACCGAAACGGCTCCTCATAGGTTTCGACCGCCACGGCCCTGGACGCCCGTTCCCGCCGCTCCAGCCGGGTTTGGAACGCCTCGAACGCCTCCCGGGCCGCGGAGAGCCCGTCCCGGGCCAGGGCGGCGCCCGCCGCTTCCGCCCACGGCCGCTTGGCGGCCTGCTGCTGCTCGCCTTCCGCGGCCGGCACGCCCGCCGATGTCCCGGTGTATGCCGGAAACGTCACCGGCCCCGCGTCATACAGCCGCACCTCCACGACCTCGCGGACGTAGATGGTCGGTTTTCCGTCCTCCTCGATCTTGCGCCAGGTCTGGGCCAGCACGTCGACGGAAAAGCTGCTGCCCTGCACGTCGCCCCGTTTGATCGACTGCACCACGTCGGCCCCGACCCCGGTCGGCGGCGCCTCGATCCGATAGAGCAGCCCCTTGCCATCCACGCTCAGGCGCATGGTCCCGGCGGAGGTCCGGCCGAGCACGATGTTCGGGTCATGGTTGAAGAGCCCGCGCACGTCGTCCTCGCGGAGGGCGCGGTCGAACGCCCCGGGCAGGATGCGTTCGACCATGTCGTCCCAGAGCCAGTATTCCGTCTCCGGCGTCCCGGCGTAGAAGACCGCGCCGTACCCCACGATGGTGTCGGGCCGGTTCTCGCCGCCGTCGACCCGCAGGTCCGTCGCCCGCTCCGCACTGAATCGTCGTTCCATCGTTCAGCCCTCTTTCCGAGCCGCTCTCTGCGTCTCTGCGTTCCCAAACACCCATTCGACGAACCCTTCCGGAAGGGTCCGGTGCCCCCGGGACGCCCACGCATCCACCCGGCAGTCTAGTTCATCCGGCTGGCACTCCGCTTCGTGCAGCAGTGCCGCCCGGATTCCGCCCAGGTAGGCATCCGCCAGGTCGCCCGGGTTGGCCCGGAGCGTGCCGACGGAGGCCAGGGTCTCGCACACGGGTGCCAGCATATCGGCAATCACCTGCCGATGATCGCGCGGCAGGTCCTCGTCGAGCCACGTCACGAACCGCTGCGGTTTCTGGGCCGCCCGGGCCGCGGCGCCGGCCAGCCGCCGCTGCGCCCGGCGCAGCGTCGCGGTCAGCAGCGCCCGATGCGCCCGCCGCGCCTGCGCCTTGCGCCGCCGCAGGTCCCGCACGATCTTCCCGAACGCCCGCTCAACCGCCGCGGCGTCGGCCAGGTCGATGGCCGGGTCCAGCGATTCCGCATCCTGCGGGTCTGTGGATTCCTCCGGCTCCGCTTGCCCCCTTTCATCCGCCGGTGCCGGTGCCGGTGCCAGCCCGCCGCCCACGATGTCGCCCGCCGAATTGGTCAGTTCCTCCCCGGTGGCCACATAGACGTCCGACTGACGCCCTCCCTCCACCACCACCGGCAGCCACGGTTCCTCGACGTTCGGGTACACCGGAATGTTGACTTCGTGCAGCAGCGTGGTGCCCTCGATTAAATTAAACACGACGTCGCCGATCGTCGCGTCCTCGAGCAGTTTTTTCACCACCTCGCGCTTGAACGCCAGGTCCTCCCGCTCGTCGCTGTCCGGCCCGCCCGCCAGGGTCATGTTCAGCGGCACGAAGAACCTGCTGCCGTCGCCGTCCGGAAGCGGGTTCAGGTTCTCCCGCTCGCGCACCTCGTCGCGCGTCAGGAACCCCGCCTGCAGGCCTTTGTTGTAGGCCTCATAGCGCGTCGTCATATCGGCCCGCACCAGCGATTGCCGCAGAAACTCGACCACGTGCGTGTTCTCGGCCTTCTCGCGCTCGGTTAGCAGCTTCTCGGCGCACTCGTCTTCGATCTGGCTGAACCACACGTCCAGGCAGTCGTCCAAAAAACTCTGGTTCTCCTGCTCCAGGCTCGCATACGCCGTCCGACTGTCATCGCCCAGTTTGTGCGGCGGCACGCCCGTCAGGTTCGCCACGTCCCGCACGCAGAACTTGCGCATCTCCAGGAGCTGCGCCTTCCGCGCGTCCACGCCGATGACGAACGGCTCCATCCCCTCGCGCAGCACCACGGTCCGGTGGTGCTTGCCCATGCCGGTCACCATCCGGTCCCAACTCTCCTCGAGGTTTTTCAGAGCGGCGTCCGAGAGCTGCGGCGCTTCGAGCGGCCGTTTGATGACGACGCCCGGCACCGCATGACCCGCAAAGAACTCCGCGCCATATTCCCGGGCCGCCAGCGACATCCCGAGCACTTCCCGGCCGAAACTCACCACGTCGCAGCCGACCAGCGGATCATGCCCGAACCCGCGGACGTGCAGCACGTCCTCCGGGCGCAGCTTGCGGAGCTGCCCCGTCTCGACCCCCTGCCCATCGACGTTCGTCACGATCCACAGCTCGCCGTTCTGGCGCACCGGATAGGTGCGGTACGGGCTCAGCGGCCAGAGTTCCAGTGGCCGGCCGTCGCCCGCCCGGCGAATCCAGGCGTACCCGTTCCCGGCGAGCAGCACGTGCGCCATGAGCGTGCGTTTGAAGTCGAACGCCTTGAGCTCCCGGCACGACCGACGGCGGAGCAGCCGGTACGCCGGGTGACTCGTGGCGCGCTCCTTGCCGCCCTCGGCCAGGCGGACATAGATGTGCAGCGGCGTCTTGGCGACGTAGCCGGAGATCAGGTTGCACGCCCGCCACATCGCCGAGTCCGTCAGCGCCTCGCGCGCCCCAACGCGCAGCCCGGTTTTCGAGGCACGGCCGCCGAAGAGTTCCGCCCAGAACTCGTCCGAGCCGAACGATTGCGACGGGTTCTCGACCGCCGACCGGAGCAGCCGCGCCCCCAGTCGCCCCCGTGCCCCCCGCCACCATGTTCCCAACGCTCCCATCGTTCCAGCTCTCAGTCTCTATCAGGCAGTGTCATCGTCTCGAAATACCAGCGCTTGAAATACCACGACCGGCCATGCAGATAGGGGGTTGTGGTCGTGGCTTCGTTCGCAATCACTGCGACGAGTTCCCACCCCTCCTTCCCGAGGGCATCGAGTTCGGCCTTGGCCATCGGTTGGCCCGTCCTGGTGTCATCGATGATCCGATACTCCCAGTGCGGCCGATAGAACATCACGAACTGGGCAACCGCGGACGGAAGCTTCCGTCCGATGCGCAGGAGTGCGGCCATCCACTTCAGCAGCCTGTTCATCCATCAGCCTCCAAACCGCGAGCATTGGTCACTTGTCCGGCTTCAGTGCCGATTGCGCACATCCCCCACAATCACCTTCTCGCGCACTTGGAAACGCTCAATCTCGCTCGTTGCCTCGTCCTCAGCAACGTATGCAATCGCGCCAGAGTTCATCGCGTCGACTCGCCAGAATCGTTTGGCCCATTCCGGCCTGGGTAGATGACGCGCAGGTCCATGCGCAACAGCAGGGCCGCGATGTAGATCAGCGCGGTCGCGACCCGGAACCGCCATTGCCCCAACCCGGTATACCCGGTCAGATCCAGTTCGATCGTCGCCCAGCCCTTGTCCGGCTTCAGTGCCTTCATAGCGCGTCCCCGATCGACTCTTCTTATTGCCAGGAACCCATCTTGCGTGGTGTTCGCCGGCGGCGCGGCTTGGTGCGCAACACCGTCCGCATCCGCGAGAAGGCCGCATCCTCACCCTTCATCGTCATCCCCATCCGCAGCAGCCACGTCCCGAAGCGGATGAGAAACAAGCCGATCATGGACCGGTACGGCCAGAAACCCGTGTGGCCCGTCAGGTCGACTTCGATCGTGGCCCATCCGCGTTCCGGAATCGGCTTGCTGGGCTTCATGTCTCTCGGCCTCCGTACCTTATTCCTTGCAACGCCGGGCCAGTACGATCGCCAGCGGAACAAGGACCATCGCCGCGGTGCAAGGCTCCGGCACGCCCCACATCTGCCACTGCGCCTCGTAGACCACCATCTCGTCCGATGCGACTTCGTACTCGAACCACATCCGTGCGCTTAGCCACGTCACCTCGTCGGCGGGCAGCCCGTCGAAGTCCGGCAGGTCCACGGTGCCCCACGCATAGCAGTTGCGATGCAGGTCAGTCGGCGCTGTCCACGTCAGTTCGTAGAAGTTCCACGCCGGGTTTGTCGGCGCGACCGGATACGCTTGGTCCAGGTCCGTGCAGAAGAGCACGTATGCCCCAACCAATTCTGGGTAGTTCTCGCCCATCGACGGATCCGGGCTGAAGTAACCCCAGACCTCGATGGTGTCATCAGGGTCCCGGAAGACCTGGTAGGGCTTCGTGGTCTGTACTCTGGCCTCCCAAGTCGTGCTGAACGTGTGAACCGCGCCCGGGC
Source organism: bacterium (assembly GCA_032123415.1). Taxonomy (GTDB): domain Bacteria; phylum Verrucomicrobiota; class Kiritimatiellia; order UBA8416; family JADHWI01; genus JAQBFL01. The sequence goes on from JAQBFL010000264.1 coordinate 16,854, forward strand.
CGTTGCTGGCGTGGAAGACGTCGATCAGCTTCGTCCCGGCCCACTTGGGTTCCGGGCTCAGTGGCGGCCCATATCCGTTCGGGTCCGCTTGAAACCAGCTCGCCGCCGCCGGACGGTCGCCCCACGGCACCGCCGCACCGAACGCCGCCCAGCTCGTCAGCAGCGTAACAATCAGGCTCAGCAATAGTCTCCAGATCGACATAACTCTCTCCAACAAACTCCCAGGCTCGGGAGGGTTCGTGGGGCGCCGGGTCGGGGATAGCGCCCCCAGACCCGCCGGCCCCACCGTCCAGCTACCAGGCGAATGCGAACAACGCCGCAATCGCCGCCGCAAGAAACGTCCAAATGCACATGATCGTCTCCTTTCTCATTTCTCAACTCGGTGTCCGCGTCACGCTCTCCACGCCGTCAAACGCCGGCGTCAGCGTGACGAGGTTCGTTTCGCCGTCATCGTCCTTGACCACGTCCGCGCCGTCCGAGAGCGTCCGGACCCGCTTGTTGGCTAGCACCGCCTTGCACAGGTGCAGCTCATCGAGCGCGGCCTGGCTGATCGCCGATGCGAGCAGAATCCCAATAGGCGCGAAGAGCACGTGGGTCGCTTGCACGATCACCGCTACGAAATCCGCCCCCGCCGCCACCGCCGCATCGGGCACGTCCAACCGGTAGAGCCCCTGTGCATAGACGGCGTCCACCTCGACGAACCCGCCCTCGGCGTGCGCGGCGTCCGGCCCCGCGAGGCTCGCCGGGGCAATCGTCACCGCCGCCGCCCGCGTCCGGACGTAGCGGGCTGTCACGTCGGTGTAGGTCAGGCCGGTCTTCGGCAGGCCGCTGATCGAATCGACCGCCCGCAGATAGACCGTCGCGTCCGTGCTGTCCGGCGCCATGGTCCACATCGGTTAAAGCCCTCCCAGCCACACGGGTCGCACCACCTGCTGCACGGCCCCGATGTCCGGCGCGCTGGCCCACGCGGTCAGCGCCCCGTTTCGCAGGAACGCCCCGGGCCAGCCGGCGGCCAACAGCGCCGTCTGGTCGGGCTTCAGCCGAAAGTCGCCGCCGGCCGCGTCCAGAAACGGATCACCGGAGAGTGTCACGCGTGCGACGGGTTCAAACACCGTCGTGTTGCCGTCGATCTCGCCGCTCGTGTTGTTGTAGAACCCCGTGCCGAGCAGGATCACCTTGCCCTTG